>CAYUYD010000100.1:0-8770 GCA_964449105.1 uncultured Planctomycetaceae bacterium
GGCTTTGGCCGGCGAGCAGGGAAAGTAAACCGAAACAATTAATCAGACTGATTGACGGTAAGTGTCTGCTGGACCTGGCGATGGAACGGCTGGAGGGGCTGTTTGAGCCGGAGCAAATTCTGATTATTACCAACGCCGCCTACGCCGAAAGGGTAGGCGAACGTTTTCCCTCTCTTCCAGCGGAGAATGTAATAGGCGAACCGGAGGGTCGCGACACAGCCAATGCCGTTGCGCTGGGGGCCGAACTGGTTGCCGCACGTGACGAAGACGCGACGATGGCAATATTTACCGCCGACCATATTATTCGTCCGGAAGACGAATTCCGGCGGTGCGTCGAGCGTGCCTGCCGGGCCGCTGAAGAGAACACCGGGGCGCTGGTTACCTTCGGCATCCGCCCGACCTTTCCCCATACCGGGCTGGGATATATTCACTGTGCCGACAAGACCGGACAGGACGTTCACTGCGTCTGTGCGTTCAAGGAAAAACCCAAACATCACACGGCGCGATACTACGTGGAATCGGGCGAGTATTTCTGGAACAGCGGAATGTTCGTCTGGAAGGTCGGCGCGATCCGCGAGGCGCTGAAGAAGTTCCTGCCGAAATCGATCGACGCCCTCGCGCCTGTCGGCGCTGCCGCGAAGCGGGGAGATGACATCACCGGACTGCTGGGCGAGATATACCCGAAACTGCCGAAAATCAGCATTGATTATGCGGTTATGGAAAAGGCCGACGATGTGCTGATGGTCGAATTGACCTGCCGGTGGCTTGATGTCGGTTCCTGGCCTGCACTGGCGGACGTGGTTGATCCGGACGACGACGGCAATGCGATAATTGCTCCGAGGGCGGTTGTACTCGACTGTAACCAGAACATTATTTTCTCCGACGATGAGCATCTTATGGCGGTGGTCGGTATGGACGACTGCATTATCGTACACACAGCCGACGCTACGCTGATCTGCAAGAAGTCGGATTCCCAGCGACTCAAGGAACTGGTTGATCTGATCGAGCAAAAGTTCGGGTCGGAATATATTTGATTGAGCTATCAGCGTTCAGCAACAGGCCGAATCATTTTGTCTTTTGCTGACCGCTGACTGCTAACTGCTGATAGCCGACCGCTATTATGACACGATGGATTGGGATAGATCACGGTACGAAGCGTATCGGCGTAGCGGTCGGCGACGCCGAAGGCCGGATCGCCACGCCGCTAGAGATTCTATCGGCGGGCGATACTAACCTTTCCGAACGGATTAAGAAAATCGCCGCAGAGTATGATGCCGTCGGTGTAGTCGTCGGCTGGCCGCTGCTGGCTGATGACAGCGAAGGTCCGCAGGCCCGACTGGCCCGGCAGTTCGCCGCGGACTTGGCCGAGCGGATCGGTCTGGATGTCAGGCTCTGGGACGAGAGGCTTAGCAGTTTCCAAGCCGATGAACGACTGAAAGGCGAATTTACCCGCAAGCAGAAAAAACGCAGGCACGACGCCGTGGCTGCGGCGACGATTCTGGAGGATTTTTTCACCGGCAACGGACCGGCTTCGGCATCTCGACCGGCGGACTGGGGCGATTTAGAGTGAAGCAGGCAGGGGTGAAGTTACGTCCTACTGCTCTTCTTCATCATCGGCATCGGCTGCAAGTGCTTCGAGTGCGGCGATCGGGTCGGGTTCTTCTTTATCGGTTCCGATATCGAGTTCGAATATATCTTCAGATTTAGCGACCTTGGTCGCCTTGGTCCTGGTGGGCTCAATCTGTTCAGGCTTTCCGTTAATCTGGACGGTGAACGTCGCAGGTCCCAGTGTGATTCTGTCCCCAGCCTTCAATACCGTTTCATTGACGCGGTGGCTGTTGATGTAGGTTCCGTTGGAACTTCCCAGGTCGTGGATTTGCAGTTCATCGTCCGACTTGACCAGTTTGCAATGCCGCCTGGATATGCTCATCAGTGGTATCCGTAAGACGCAGTCATCGCCTCTGCCGATGGTGGTAACTCCGCGGGTAATCGCAAAGTCTTTCCGCTGCCCGTCTCGTTTGAACATCACCAGTTTGACATCCATAGTTTCACCTTTCGCACAAGACGCCCGATTACAACACCGATACCGAGGTCTGCCATACTACTCCTGCCCGGCACCTTATACAACCCTCATTCTCATTTTAATCCACAGTTCCCGGCCTGCAAAGGAAAAAACAATTCCTATCCATACTTATGCCAAAGTTTGTTTCGCGGGTATTTGGCTGTGGGTTACTTGAGCAGGTCTGAAAAGTCGCCGATAGCACAGAATAAGCCGTTAGCAACCCGCCTGCCGACGGCTGAATGTGCCCGTAACCAGGGCCTGAGTATTGTATGTTTTAAGTAGAGATTCGGCGGTTTTGTGATGGAGGAAGCAGTAAGTAGGCGTTATGCCGGGACTTGTGAACATTGGTTCATGGGGGAAGCGATTTGCTCCAGGGCGGTTTTGTCGCCTGATGGAGCCGGACTGCGCTTCCTGTACGTTCGGACCCACCAGACCGGCTGACTTTTGCTGCCTCTATACCTGTTCAGGGAAGTAACTGATGTCGTTAAAAAAAGTGCTGAAAACCCGCGCAATGCCGATTGGGATTGACCTCGGTACTGCCGTTGTAAAGATGGCCCAGATGCGCAACGCCAACGGTCAGTTGGAACTATTGGCAGCGGCGCGGGCCGATGTTCCGCCTGACTGTCAGGATAATGTCGGAAAGAGGCGTGATTTCCTGGCAGATCGTCTGCGTAATATCCTGAAGGAACACGGTTTCAAGGGACGGCGATGTATTCTTTCCATCCCTGCCGCCGATACCTTCGTCAAGCATATCAGAACCGCCAAAATGCCCCCCGAGGAACTCGACAAGGCACTGCGATGGGAACTCGAAGGCAAACTTCCCTTCAATCACAACGACGCCATTGTCCGTCACATGGTAGTCGGACAGGTTCAGGACGAAAACGATGGTCAGCAGGAAGTTATCGTTATAGCCATTTCGAGGCAGTCTGCCGAAGCATATCTGAAAATGGCCCACAGCGGCAGGCTGGAAGTGGCTGCGCTGAACGTGGAATCGTGCGCAATCCTTGAATGTTTCGCCCGTCTCTTCCGTCGCGCCGACGATGTGCACAAGGCCACTTTATTCCTTGACCTTGGTCAGACCTACACACAGGTGGTCATAGCCCACGGGGCGAAACTGGTGTTCGCCCGCAACCTGTTGTTTGGCGCCAATCGGATTGACAAGGTCGTTTCCAAGGTGCTGGGGATGTCCGTGGAGGAGGCGCGAAGCCTCCGCCGCAAAGTATCCGACCTGACGGACGAGGTGGCGACGGATGCCGACCGCCTGTACGAAGCAATGAGTGAACCGCTGAAAAGCGTGGTCGATGAAATTACCAAGTGCCTGCGTTATTACGAATCTGTGTTTCCGTCTAACCCGGTCGAGCGGGCCATATTCCTCGGTGGGCAGGCGAGGGACAGGCGTCTGTGCCAGGGGATTGCCCGGCAACTTAACCTTCCTTCCCAGGTCGGCGACCCGCTGGCGAGAATAAAGCGGGCCGAAGGCGCCAGGATCGTGACTGAGGACGGACTGGACCTCCGCCAGGCCCAGCCCGAATGGGCGGTTGCGGTAGGATTGAGCCTTGGGGCAAAGAACGAAACCCAAGCGGCGTGAGGTGAAGAAATGAGTATCGTGAACCTGCTGCCTGAAGATTACGTTACACGCCAGTCGCAAAAACGCGCCAATCTGATGTGCCTGCTGCTGTTCGCAACGGTCATGATCGGACTGGCGGCGGCGGCAGTCGTGTCAGAGCGGAAATACAGACGTACACGTGAAGTCTGCGAAAGGGTCAACCAGTCCTACGACGAAGCCGGCAGGCTTATCAAGCAGATGCAGGCGCTGGATGTTACGCGGCATCAGATGCTCGAGAAGGCCAATCTTACGGCGGCCCTGCTAGAACGTGTTCCGCGAAGTTACATCCTGGCTACAATCACCCAGGCCCTTCCGAAAGGCGCCTCGCTGACGAAGTTCGAACTGAGCACAAAACACATCACAGATTCATATACCTCGAATAAACCGAAATCCAAATATGAAATTGCCGCGGCTAAAAACAAGCCGGACTCCGAACAAAGCACGAAGAAAAAGATGAAGGTTGCAATCACCGTTACCGGTCTGGCGGGTACGGACGTGGAGGTGGGGCGGTTTATCTCCACGATGGACCGATGCCCGCTGATAGAGTCGGTCGATCTCGTCTTCAGCCAGGAAAAGAAAATCGAAGATTCCGTCGTACGCGAGTTCGAGGTGGTCCTTCATCTGAAGGACGACGCCGACGTTCGGCATCAATCGCCCGGCGCCGAAACGGCCGTGGACATGAGCGGTACAGATAAGAGAGAATCCTGATGAAATTCGGCATTCGTGAGATCGTATTCATAATCATACTGGCAGCCATTCCCGTCGGGGCGTGGTGGTTCGTGTTGCGTCCAGCCGATATCCGCAATGACGAAATGATGAAACAGATAGAAACACGACAGCAGAAACTCCAGGCGCTGAATCGCGCCACCGCCACAATCGGGAACCTGAAAGTGGAAATTGCATCGCTGGAAGATGCGATTAAGTTCTTCCGCTCCAAGTTGCCCGGCGAGAAGGAAATCGACAAGGTCCTTCAGGAAGTCTGGCGCCTGGCCGAAGCAAATAAACTGACCACCAAGAGTATCCGAACGCTCAAGACCGTTACCAGCTCGGTAACTCTGGCCGACCCGGCCGGACCGTATGCGGAGCAGCCGATCTCGATGCAACTGGAGGGTACTTTTGACGGATTCTACGGCTTCCTGCTGGCGCTGGAGTCCCAGCCTAGGATTATGCGCATACAGCAGATGGATATTATAAAAGTTGATACACAGGGCGAAGGTTACATACGGGCTGATTGCACTGTATCGGTCTTTTTTGAGCGTTCGGGCAAGGGGTAGGAAATGTCTGAAAACATATATGGCGAGACAGGTTCCCGAAACGCCGACCTGGCTGACGAGACAGGGATTGCTGCGGAGACGGGGGTGGGTTCGGACGGCGCAAACCGGCGGCAAAGTCGCAGCCACTACAAGGCGCAGATGATGCGATCCAACATTTTCTTCGTTGTGCTGTTCGTAGGCGGGGCGGCAGCTGTCTATGGATTGTCTCTTCGGAAGGGGCCGGCTGCAGCCTCCGCAGAGCAGAAGATGGTGGAAACACAGGTCGACAGCGCGATTCTCCGTATCGCCAATGAAGACTCTGCAGGAGTGAAGACGCCCTCTTCGGGGCAGATTACCAGCAGGGTCCTCAAAAATTTCTACGATCAAATTGCCGAACGGCAAATCCCACTCAGTGATCTGAAGAAGAATCCTTTTGTGTTTATACCCGCGGCAACTGCGACGTCCATAGTCGTCAAGAATCCGCCAAAGCCCAAAGTAACCGAGAAAAGCCCCGAAGAAAAAAGCCACGAAGATGCAATGGTTATCTTGAAAACGCTTTGCCTTCAATCGGTTATGATGGGGCGAGACGGAGGGACAGCAATCATCTCCGACAATCTGCTTACGGTCGGGCAGACAATTGAGGGCTTTAAGATCAAGAGCATAAGTCCGAGGTTGGTCGTGCTGGTCAGGGACGGCAGGGAATTTGTACTGGAGATGCCGTAGGAGGCTACCGGAATGTCGCAAGGTCTTCATAAGAACGTTGACGAATTGGCTGCGGCAGAGGCGAGCAGAACCGCTCATGGCGGGCAGGATGATACGATAGAGTTCGCCGAACTGTGGCGCCCCGAACACGATAGCGAATTCCCGCGCGGACCGGCGGCTATTCTGCTTGAAAATGAGCAGATTACCGCAGATCAAATCGAGACTGCACTCAAGCGACAGAAGGAGAACCCCCACCTTACCATCCTGGAGGCATTGGTAGATACAAAAGCGGTCGATGAGATTACGGCGATGAAGGCGACCGCAGCCTACTTCAACATTCCGTTCCTCACGATTAAACCGGCGGATATCGACCACGATACGTTCATACTGCTCGAACCCGAATTCATCAGGCGAAGGTGTGTTCTTCCAATCCGCCGGGAGGACGACAAAGTCCTGGTCGGTATATCGAATCCGGCGGACATATTTCTGGTCGATGAGGTCAAGCAGCGTATTCGCGGCCCGGTGCAGTTGGTCGTGGTGTCGCCCGAAGACATTACCCACGTGGTTGAGGAACTGGACGAATCCACGCTCCAGGGCGTTGACGAGATCATGCAGGGTATCGACGAGGATGATGTGGAAGTGGTTGATACTAAGGTCGAAGAAGTAACCGACCTGGAGAAGATTGCCAGCGAAAGCCCCGTAATCCGATATGTGAACTTCCTGATTTCCAAGGCCGCTCAGGACGGCGTTTCGGATATTCATATCGAGCCAGGCGAACATTCGCTTCGTATCCGATACCGTATTGACGGGGTGCTGTTCGCACAATCGTCGCCGCCTCTGGCAATGCACGCAGCCATCATTTCGCGACTGAAAATCATGGCGAACCTCGATATTGCCGAACACCGACTGCCTCAGGATGGACGAATCAAGGCGATGGTTCATCGTCAGCGCGTGGACCTCCGCGTCAGCACGCTCCCGACGACGAATGGTGAAAAATGCGTTATCCGAATACTCGACAGCAAGTCGATCCTCGTCGGGCTGGAACACCTTGGCATGTGGGACGATACGCTCGAAAGTTTCCGCCGCCAGATTACCCAGCCGCACGGGATTGTGCTGGTAACGGGGCCTACAGGGAGCGGAAAGACAACCACCCTGTACTCGGCCCTTAGGGTAATGGACGGGGATACGCTGAATATTTCGACCGTCGAGGACCCCGTCGAATACCAACTCAGTTTCGCCAACCAGGTCAACGTCCGCGAGCACATCGGTCTGACCTTCGCCGCCACCCTGCGAAGCCTGCTGCGGCAGGACCCCGATGTCATAATGGTGGGCGAAATACGCGACGAGGAAACCGCTCGCATTGCGGTACAGGCGTCGCTGACCGGACACCTGGTGCTTTCGACCCTGCACACCAACGACGCGCCCTCGTCCATCACCCGGCTGATTAACATCGGCATCGAACCGTACCTTATCGCCGCCAGCGTGAACGCCATCCTGGCCCAGCGGCTTATCAGGCGAATTTGCGAAAACTGCAAAACGCCCGAAACAACCATGCATGAAGGAGCCGCACGATACCTGGCCAGGCATAAAGCAGACATCTTACAGGTGTACCGCGGCGCAGGATGTGATAAGTGCCATAACACGGGGTACAAGGGCAGACTCGGCATATACGAAATGCTCGAAGTCGATGATGAAATACGGGACCTGATTGCATCCAACCCGTCTTTGATGGACCTTCGCCGCTCATGCTCGGCCCACGGGATGAGAACGCTGGTAGAGGACGGTTTACAGAAACTTGCAGCCGGTCTGACCACCGTCGAAGAGGTCGCCAGAGTAACCGAGACGTAACGGGCCATAACCAGGAGAGAATAATGACCCTTCAGGAGTTGTTGAACGAATCCATTGAGCGAGGCGCTTCGGACATTCACGTTGTTGTCGCCCATCGCCCGATCTTTCGCATCAATACGGAGCTGCTGCAGTCGGATTTCCCCGTTGTAACCAACGAAACCGCTGTCGAGTTGGTGCGGGAAATGCTCGGAGATCGCAGATACGCCCAGTTTCTCCGTCGGCGGGATTTTGACTTCTCCGCCGAATTGCCGGGGCATGGGCGGTTCCGTGTCAATGCGCATTTCCAGCGAGACAGGATCGCGATTGCATTCAGGGCGATACCCAGCGAGGTCCCGCCGCTGAGCGACCTGAACCTGCCTCCGGTGGTCGGCAGTTTCACCGACCTTCCGCGAGGACTCGTTCTGGTTACGGGCGAAACGGGATCGGGAAAGAGCACCACGCTCGCATCCATGATCGACAAAATGAATCATAAGTACGGCTACCATGTAATCACGCTGGAAGACCCCATCGAATACGAACTGACGCCGGATAAGTGCCTTATCGAGCAGCGAGAAGTGGGAAATGACGTGGCGTCGTTCGCTTCGGGGCTGAGGCACGTGCTTCGCCAGGACCCGGATATTATCCTCGTCGGCGAAATGAGAGACCTGGAGACGACCAGCGCCGCAATCACAGCCGCTGAGACCGGGCACCTCGTCCTTTCCACGCTGCACACCCAGTCGGCGTCGCAGACCGTCGAGCGAATCATCGACATATACCCAGCCGAGCAGCAAAACCAGATACGCGCCATGCTCGCCAACACGCTCCAGGCCGTCATCTCGCAGACCCTCTTCAAGCGGGCGGACCGAGAGGGAATGATCCCTGCCGCAGAGGTGCTCGTCTGTAATAATGCCACGCGGGCGTGCATACGGGAAGGCCGCGTCTTCGAGATTCCCAACATCATCCAGACGAACGCGGCAATGGGAATGATTACGCTGGACCAGTCCCTCAAACGACTGTTCCTCAACGGATATATTTCGAGGGAAGATGCGGTAGCCAATGCGAAGACGAAAGACTTGCTGAACGCGACTCTCAGCGCGTGAGCGGCAGGGAACCGTGCCGAACCGTGCCGAACCGTGCCAGTTCGTGCCAGTTCGTGCCGGTTCGTGCCAGTTCGTGCCAGTTCGTGCCGGTTCGTGCCGGTTCGTGCCAGTTCGTGCCAGTTCGTGCCGGTTCGTGCCAAAGGCAAAATCCGTAAATCCTTGGCGGACAAGCAGTTGTGGATTTTGGGGTCATTTTTGTCCACGAATTTCACGAATTTTC
>CAYUYD010000101.1:0-8719 GCA_964449105.1 uncultured Planctomycetaceae bacterium
CGCTACTGATGGCGTACAGGCCTTTGGTTCCCACCGGCCCGGTCCGGGCGATTTTCAACGAAATTTCCCTGCCGTCGTCGGTCTTCAGTGTCAGGGTCATTGCCGGCGAGTCCAGGCTGAAGCGTTTCAGGTCCGGTTTTGGACTGTAATCGACGAATTGCTCGGCCTTGATCTCAGACAGGCCCGCCAGAAATTTCTCAATATCGGCCGCATCGATTTTAACAAATCGGTCGGCTTTGAATCGCCACACCTGTTCCGACCGGATAAATTCCATCGAGTCTTCGCCCATGCCCATTTTAATTGCCGTGATTTTGTCGGCGTCTATCTTCAGGACGGTCCTGTCTCGCATCTCGGCGGCGAATGTATCGTAGAAATTCCCCGCCAGTTGCCCCATGGCGATCGGACCGGCACCCTCCAGCCGGATGCAGGATTTATCGTTGTCCTTTATGACAATCAGCACGACGGAATGCGTTTTGAATTGTACCGGTTTTGTCGTCGTTGTCGTTGGCTGGGACGCCTGCGTGGTTGTCGGCGCGCTTGTTGTGGCAGGGACGCCGACGCGATAGGTCAATTCGACCTTTATTCCTTTTACATCAGCGAAGCGTTTCGGGAGGGTCTTGTTCAACACGATGATCTTATCGGCCCGGATGTTCCTGACAGCCTTCAGCAGCGCGGCGACGTTTTCGGCATCGGTATCGGCCTTGATTGGGCTGGTGATTTCGAATTCGCCTTCAGCGGTTTCGGCGATGGTGAATTTTCCATCGGGCCGGTCGAGATCGACGCGCGTAACAGTCGCATTTTCGGGCAGTTCAAGGATAGTCCTGTTCCAGTATATCGGGGACGGCTGGAGGAGTTTGGACAGATTGGCCGACGGAATAACAGCGACGGACTTACTGCCGGAGGGCATGACGAACCCCATTTGTCCGCTGTCGCTTTTTCCTCCGAGCAGGAGTGTGCTTTTTCTGTCGCTGCCGCGGAAGTGCAGCATGATTTTACCTTGCGGCGGTTCCAGGCCGAAGGCAGCCGGCGCCGTCGGATTGTCGTGGAATTCGTCGGCTTTGAGATACTGCAACGTCGCCAGCAGGTCGCTGACGGCTTCATCGTTGCAGTCGCCTGAAAACGGCGAAAGCATCCGCCATTTACCATCGGTTTTTTCCAGCGTCGCCGACCCGCCTGCCGACAGCGAAAGATCGATCCGCGTGATTTCCTTCCCGGCAGTCTCCAGGATGCGTTTGTCGCGGATGTCCGACAGTTTTGGCTGGAGGTCTTTGAGGTCGGACTCGGCTACGCTGAAGACCCAGGGTTTGTCGGCAAGTTTGGCGAATACATTTTCCTCTGCCCGCGTCCCGAAGGCGACGGAGATGACCTTGCCTTTCGGAGCCGGTTGTGTCGCCGGTGCGGTTGTGTTTGCCTGCGCCGGGAGTGATAACTCGACGGTTACTACCAGGCGGGGCTTATCCAGGCCATAAGGTGCGAGGTTTTTGGGATTATCGTCGATGAAATTGTCGGCGCGGATGTCCGAGACCGCCTGGAGGAGGGAATCGGCTTTTTCCCGATCAGCCGGGGCGGAGACGGGCGAGTCGATTGACCATTTATCGCCAACTTTGACCAGACTGTAGTTTTCATCGCCGTGGACCGTAATGCGTTCTGCCTGTTCGTTCTCGAAACGGGCTATGTATTTCTGACGGTATTCCGCCAGCGGTTTGCCGAGCGCGGTTTGCAGGTCGGCCTCGACGACGTATATGTGTTTATCGCCGGCGAGTTGTACGTATGTCCGTCCGGCGGGCGGCGGCGGGGCCTTCAGCCCGATTTTTATCGTGAATGTCTTGCTCTTGTCATCGGTGAGTGTAACGGTCTGCTGCGGGGCAGACAGGTGTGTCAGGTCGTCCCTTGGACATTCCGGGTCGTCCTCGGCGTATTTGTGAATGTATCGGAGGTTGGCAACGGTCGTTACGACGGCCTCGACGGCCCAATCGGCGGTGGGGGCGTCTATCGGCTCGGCGATACGCCATTTCCCGTCGCTGCGGGCGAAGACTATCTTATCTTCGCCGGGCCGCTCAAGCACAAGTCGCCGAACATCGCCTACCCCGCCTGCAAGACGCGTATCGCCTTCGACTGCTCCGTCCGGTTTGCCGTCTTTACCGAACCAAGCGGTGTGAAAAATGAGCATATAGCCCACGCAAAGAATCAGCAGAATCAATAAAATTATCGTCGTCCTGACATTCATTTTTCACTCCGTACACATAAAATAAATCCGAATATCGAAATCCGAAACAAATTCAAAGCACGAAATTCAAATGTTCAAAACATCACTCGCTCTTACGCAGGACGGAGCCGAAAATCTTCATCAGTTCGGTGCTTTCCTGAACCAGCATCAAGGTTATAGTGCTTTCGTTCCGGATTTTGGTCGTTCGAGGTTGTTGCCCCTCGGGGCGCCTTCGGCGTTGGATTTTGAGAATTCGGTCATTCGAATTTGTTTCGTATTTCGGATTTCGATATTCGGATTTTAATTCTCTCTACGTGGATGTTTTTTTACGGTGAATTCTGCGCTGGTCGAACCGGTGATAACGCAGTCTGCCTGGAATGATACGATCTTGCTTCGACTGTAGGGGACGGAATCCAATGCGGTTTCCCGCGAAAGCAACTCCGCCATGCTGGCAGGGAGGTTCTCCAGTTCGTTTTTCTTTACAGCCAATCCGCCGGACGGAAGAGGCAGGTGGACGTACAGTTTGTCGGTTCGAGGTTCGACGACGTTTTTAATGGCGGCGAAAAGTTGTTCGAGGTTTTTCGGCGTGAAGCGGTGCGGCATCTCTCGCTGCCTGATTGACGTTAAGTCCGAGGCGTCGCAGACCGTCAGGGTGTATTGCCCGTCAGGCAGGTCGTCCGGCAGCGCTAGCGAAACGGACTTCGTAACCTCTTCGGCGCGGAACGGCTTGAGCGTTACCAGACCGGTAACTTCCTGGCCTGGTTTATAGACGTTCCTGTCGAGTTTTACCGACAGGACCGAAGCCGTTTTTTGCACCGGTTGGATCGTTACGGTTACGTCGATGGATTTCGGGAAGACCGGCTCGCCCAGCGGCGTCCTGGTCATGCCTGCCAGCGGGCGGGTAAGGTCGCTGAGGACATCATAAACGTCGTTATCGCTGCTGAAGTTGGAGGCGCTATATCGTCCGAACTTCGCATACTCGATATTAACGGCGTACGCGATGGTGTGGCGTTCCGGTATGTCCCGGTTGGCATAAACTGATTGGAACACCACCTCCGCCGCCAGGAAAGGCGCAAAAAAGCGGTGGCGGAGAATGTTGTATTCGAACTTCTGTTCGCCCGTCGGCCAGAGGCAGGTAACGGTAACGGGAATCATTTCCGCCTTTTTACCGACCTGTCCGGATACGCCGGTGTACTCGTCGTGCGTCAGCGCGCCGGTAATCTTCAATGTCGAGCCGAGTTTGAAACTCGCATAAGCCGAGGAAACTACCGTATGCACGTAGGCCGTTCCCATCGGAATATCAACCGGGCCTTCGGCGAACATCGAGTGTCCGAACGCCAGCACGCGGTCGCCGATGACTTCGGTAACGGTTCCTACGCCGGTCCAGTCCATATCGCCGGTGATCAGAGGGATCGACACCGACGAGCCGGGGGCGAGTTTGGTCTTTTCCGCTGCTTCGGCTTCGACTGCACCGACTGCACCGGCGCGTAAGGCAACCAGGCCGGTGCCGGCGAAAACTTTCTCCGCCAGTTCAATCGTTTGTCTTCCCGCCCCTGCCGCCATTATCGGAGTGGACAGCGGAACCAGTTGCGGATTGCTGCCGGAAGTATTTCGGATAGTGCGCTTAGGCAGGTCCAGGGTCGAAAAGTCGATTTTTTTCGGGGTCAGAACGGCTTGGGCGAGATCGTCGTTTAACCGGCCATCGCCCGTCCCGGAGGCCGAATCGGCTTTGGCGGCGGGTTTGTCGCCCGGCAGGGGGACGTCCTGGATCGCCAGCATCTGCGAAATCGGCTGGACGCCGCAGAGCGGTTCATTTTGAAACGACCACCCATACGCAAGCGCGCCGATCATCTTGTACTTTCCATCGGCGGGGTCCTTGATATAGACCGGCGAGCCGCTCATTCCGGCAATAATCCCCGTCTTTTCAAGCCCAAGCCCGCTCAGCCGACAGAGAATTACGTCCTGATGGGGATACCAGTTGCGCATGACGCTAACGATGGTAACGTCGAATTTTTCGATTTTCGTCCCGGCCATGACGGTCAGCCCGTATCCGGTCATTCCGCGGCGGAGTTTGGACTGATGGAGATACTTGTCCGACTTTGCCACAAAACTCTCCGCCAGGCGCAGACGGGCGTCAAGACTTTCGGTTTTCTCCGCAGCAAATGATTGCTGCGAGAACAAGAGCAGCGCCGGAATCAATCCGAACAGCAGGCACGATTTTCGCATCGTGGAGACTCCTTGATAGCAATTTTCGAGAAAGCAATGCTACGGATTAAGCAAATCGCCGACAAGCAAAATCTTGACAAACACATACGGAATTGGATATATGATTCATTTACCGAATAGTTTCCGTGAGGACTCAATCGCGATGATCGAGGTAAAAAATCTTACGAAGTATTATGGCAGGACGCTGGCGGTGGATGATATATCCTTTTATATCGACGCCGGAAGCGTGGTCGGTTTTCTTGGCCCGAACGGCGCAGGAAAGACCACCACGCTTCGGATACTGACCTGCTTCATGCCTGCTACGAGCGGTTCGGCCATTGTCGCCGGTCATGACGTATTCAGCCAGTCGCTCCAGGTTCGCAGCCGGGTCGGGTATATGCCGGAGAACGTCCCGCTCTATCCGGAGATGCGGGTGCGGGAGTATCTGATGTTCCGTGCGGCCTTGCGAGGCCTGAGGCGTAAACAGCGGTCGGTGGCGATTGACCGTGCGGCGGAGCGGTGCTGGCTGATCAAACCGGAGGATATGATGCACCGGCGTATCGACCAGTTATCCCGCGGCTACCGGCAGCGAGTAGGTCTGGCCGACTGCCTGCTGCACGAGCCTGAGGTGCTGGTTCTGGATGAGCCGACCATAGGGCTGGACCCCGCCCAGGTCCGCGAGATGCGGAACCTTATCCGCTCACTCGGCGAAAATCATACGGTCATCCTCTCCAGCCATATCCTCGCTGAAGTCGAGCAGATATGCAGCAAGTTGGTGATTATTTCCGGCGGACGGATCGTCTCGCAGGGCACGCCGGACGAACTTCGCCGGCAGGTCTCGGGTCCGTCGCGCGTGATTGTCGAATTGAAAGGCGGACAGTCGGAGCAAATGGTGGCGGCAGTGGCTGGTATTGCCGGCGTGCTCGACGTGCAGCACGCACGGGCGGGCAACTGGACGCGACTGACCGTCCAATGCGCCGAGGAGACCGACCTCCGACAGGACGTCGCCGCTCTTGTGGCGGCAAAAGGTTATCAACTGAGGGAACTCCGACGAGAAACAGGTTCGCTGGAAGATTTCTTCGTACAGATGATGTACGAACAGACTAACAGGGACTAGGGATTAGGGAAAAGACCGGAATACCGGATTACCGAAAGATGCGTTTAGCCGTCGCCGGTACGGCGACGAGAAAACGAGGAGAAAGCGGCGATGCGCAAGGTATTGATACTGGCGAGGCGCGAGTTATCGGCCTATTTCTACAGCCCGATGGCCTACGTTATTGGCGCACTGTTCCTGCTGATGGTGGGAGTGATATTTCTGTGGGGCGTGCGCGTCCCGTTCCTGAAGATAGAGATGGATCCGGTATTTCGCAGCGGGGCGGACGCCACTCTCCGCCCGATGTTCGACGTTCTGGCCTACGGGCTGGCGGTGGTCGTGCCGCTGCTGACGATGAGACTGGTGGCGGAAGAGTTCCGCTCCGGAACGGTCGAGACGCTGATGACGGCGCCCGTTACCGATACGGCGGTGGTTCTGGGCAAGTTTATCGGGGCGTTTATTCTGTACCTCCTGCTGCTGGCGGCGACGGGCGTGTTCTTCGCGCTGGTAGTGATCTTCGGCAAGCCCGACTGGGGCGTAGCGGGCATGGGCTACCTGGGAATGGTCCTGCTGGGTGCGGCGTATATATCGGTGGGGTTGTTCGCATCGACTTTGACGCGGCACCAGTTGGTGGCCGGTCTGATAGGCATCGCCATCCTGGCGTTCTTTACGGGTGGGCTTTATCTGGTGGTGCTGGCGGTGCCTCCGGAACACGCGCAAACCGTCGCCAAACTGAATATGATTACTTACTTTGCTGATTTTTCCAGAGGCGTGTTCGATACACGGGCCTTGATATTTTTCCTGACGGTAACGGCGTTTTTCCTGTTTATCAGTGCGAAGGTACTGGAGTCCCGACGATGGCGGTAAAGAGAAAAAAGTCCGATTCCGGAAAACCGAAGACCCGCGACCTGAAGGTTTCCCGCCGGGCCGCCGGGGTCAATGTGGCAATCTCCATTGTCGCGGCGATTGCGCTGTTGATTGTAGTCAATGTCATCAGCAACAAAAAAAACTATCGCTGTGATATGGAGACTCTCGGGCGTTACGGCCTAAGTGATTCAGCCGGGAAAATTATCGAGCAGATAGATCAGCCGGTCCGCCTGACCAGTATTTACACGTCCACCAAGCCGGACAAGAAGCCGCAGGAGTATCTCCCCCGTCTTCGGGACATGATGAGCGAGATTGCCCGGCAGAAGTCCAGTGTAACGGTCGTCAATGTAACCTCCGACCGCGCCAAGGCCGAGGTCATGGCTCGCCTTCGCCGGGTGCTTGACGAAGCGGCAGCCGACCACCGCGAGGCCATAAAGGAGTTCCAGAGACTCGACGGAAAGCAGGGTTCTCAATACGACCTGCTGGTCCGGCAGTGGGCGGAGTATCCGTCCGGCGGGTGGCTTGAGCAGTTCGGTACGCCCAAGGCCGTTGAGAATGCGATGGACACGGCCCGGAAACAGTTGCGGGAAATGGCGATGGAAATCCGCGCTAAAAACCTTTCGGCGGCCGCTTTGCCGGATTATCCCGATATGGTCCGGCGGATCGAGGATACTCTGGGGAAACTCCAGGAGACGCTGAAACAGATAAACAGCGGACTTCACAGTCTTTCCGCCCTTCCCGAAAAAGCCCAAAAAGCGAATCCGGAACTGACCTCCGCTTCCGGACAGGTCGGGATTGCAATAGCAAAAGCGTCCGACGGGATAGGTCCGGTCGATACGCCGATGCCGTCGAATTCGCAGGAAGTTCTGGAGGCCTTTGCCGCCGACGTTCGCGCCGCCGCAGATTCCGCCCAGTTGGCCGCCACCGCCCTGGAACGGTTTGCCGGGGATGGATACGTTCAAGCCGCCCGCTCCTGGCGAATTGAAAGGGTCACGATCCCCAGCCGATACCAAAACCTTGCCGGGGAACTCAACAAAATTGCGGACCAGGCAGAAGGACTTATTCGAGTAACGGCAAAGGACGAAATCCAGAAACAACTCATCACATGGGCACGGCAAGGGATGCCGCAGTACCTGGTCCAGGCCGATGCAGTCCAAAAAGCCGTCAACAGGCTTCTGGATGAACTGACCAAACTTGATGAGCCTACCAAAAAGATATTTGCCCAGGTGAAGCAGACCGAATATCTCCAGGCACAGATCAAACCGCTGGCTGAATTGCTTGACCAGGCCGGCAGGATTAAACCTCTGCCCGACCACCAGACCGAACTGATTGAGAAGATCGGGCAGGACAACATCGTACTGATAGAGATCGGCGAGAAGACCGGCGTTGTGGGGTTCGACGAGGTCTGGCCCCTTGCAGCGGGACGGCAGATGGAACAGACTGACGAGGACGATACAAACAAGCGGGTCTTTCATGGGGATTCAGCCGTCTGCGCCAAGATGCTGAGCATGACGGCCGATCCGTTCGCCGAGGTAGTGCTGACCTTTTTTGAGGACATTCCGCCTCGCCAATTCTGGCAGCAGCAACCTCCCATCGTCGGGTCTATTGTCTCGCTCCAGTTGGAGATAGTCCGGCAGCGTCTGGAGAAGGCGAACCTGGTTGTAACGGAATGGAACATCGCCAGGCAGAAGGATCCGCCGAAGGCGAAAGAAGGTCGCCCTCAGGTGCTTCTGATCCTTCCTCCGCCGGAGCCGTCGCCGATGCCGCCGGGGATGGGAGGACAGAGGCCTCAATGGAGTCCCGATGAGGTGGCGAAGGTCCGTAAGGTTATCGCTGCGCCGACGCCCGCGGTGTTCCTGGCGAGTTACTTATTCCCGCAGTACATGGGCGAGGTTGCCATGCCGGGCCATTACGGCCTTGGCGATTATCTGCGGAACGACTGGGGGATAGATGTAAAAACGGCCCTTCGCGTAATTCAGACCAGACCTGACCCGCTCAATCCCGGGACGTTTAAACTGCCCATCCACACCTGGACGCATTTATCTCTATCGACGTTCACGGACCATCCCGTCGGCAGGCCTCTAAAGTCCCGGCGGATGTACTGGTACAACGTCTGCCCGATAACCGCCGTTGCCGACAGCAAAACCGGTGCGATTATTAAGGATGTCCTGACGGTTCCCAAAGGCCGCAACGAAATGTGGGCAGTCTCCGATATAAAAGCGTTCATCATGAAAGTGGAGCAAAGAGAGCCCCTCAAAGCCGATTCGAATAGCGGCGACCTCCTCCCGCCGTTCGCCGTTGCTGTCGAAGCGAGTAAACAAATTGAAGGCGAACAAGCGCGAATTATC
>CAYUYD010000102.1:0-8687 GCA_964449105.1 uncultured Planctomycetaceae bacterium
TTGACCGGCTGGAGGATTTCGTTTATTTCACGGTAGCATCGGAACCATAGTTCGTGCGCTTCCCACGTGAGCCGCTTGACATCGTCGGGATGATCATACAAGTCCAGCAGCAGCCTCTCGCTCGGCCTGAATGTCGAGGGGACATCAAGATTGCCGCCCAAATCCGTCATGCCTGTCTGCACCAACCCGTTCCATCGCTCTATTGCGGCACGGGCGAGGTCCTTGACCCGTTTCAACCAATAATTGTCCGGATCATACCGGAAATGGATGTCCGCGATCTCCTGCTCTTTGGGAGGATGAAACCAAACGGTGCCGTTGCCGCATTCCAGATTTGCGCCTATAAATGCGGCCAGGACGCCGGGACCAAAATTAAGCCATGCCGCAGGATAGGCGTCGCCGATGAACTTTCGGCAGGAGAGGTTGTAGTCCCATCGGTCAATAATCGCTTCGGCGGATACGGATGAATCGTAAAAGGGTATAAAAGAATAATCCGGCAACGCCGGCTCGGCTCGACCCGGATCCCGGCCGCTTACGGCAACCTGGATCAACGGCCTGTCCAGGTCGCCCGCCCACCAGCGACGATAGTTTTCCTTTACACGATCCCATCGCTCCTTGTCGAAGTCGATGCCCACAATGTCGCTCCTGTCCCGTTTCGTTATATCAGTTGTCGGCATAGCGTATTTTCCCAAAATATCTCCCTATGGGAAAGAAAATATCTCGTCTAACCCCTCGATTTCTGCTAATCTTTTCCGTGAGAAATCACTTGCGGAGACAGGATATGAGGATACGGAACGCTGAAACGGTTGAAGCAAAGCAGGTTGAGATGGACCAGGCAGAGGGCGTAACGATGCGGATGCTCATAGGGCCTGCCGACGATGCCCCGACCTTCAATATGCGCCTTTTCGAGGTCGCTCCGGGCGGCTACACGCCGCGACATACGCACGACTGGGAACACGAAGTATATGTCCTGTCCGGTGTCGGTATCGTTCTGGATGACGAGGAAGATCGCCCGATTTTAACCGGCGATTTCGTCTATATCCCGCCGAATGAGGACCACCAGTTCCATAACACCGGCGGTAAAAACCTCAAATTCCTGTGTCTCGTACCGAAAACGTAATGAAGAATAATTGCAGGGATACAAGGGATGCAGGGGATAAGATGTTTTAATTAATTCTTTTATCCTGTGCATCCCTTGTATCCCTGCAAAATGCTTTTTACAGGTCAGTTCATGACTTCCGAAGCCGAACGTATCGAGCGACTGCGCCGGGAAATCCGGCGGCACGACTGGCTTTATTACGTCGAGGCCGAGCCGGAAATCTCCGACCGCGAATATGATGCGCTTTTCGACGAACTGAAGCGGCTGGAGGCAGAGCGCCCCGAACTCGTTACGCCCGACTCGCCCACGCAGCGGATCGGCGGCAAGCCTATCGAGGGGTTCGACAGGGTGCGGCACGACCCGCCGATGCTCAGTATCGACAACACCTACAATCTTGACGAATTGCGCGAGTTCGACGCCCGCGTAGCCAAAACCCTCGGCGATGAGCCATATCGCTACATTGCCGAACCCAAGATAGACGGCGTAGCCGCGTCGCTGCGATACGAGAACGGCGCGCTGGTGCTGGCTGCAACCCGAGGCGACGGGCAGACCGGCGACGATATCACCGCAAACGCCAGGACTATTAAATCAATCCCGCTGCGCCTGGCGGCGGGGCGGGGCAGCGAGTCGGAAAAAATCCCCCGCCTTCTCGAAGTCCGAGGTGAGATTTATTGGCCTAAAGACGCCTTCGCAAAGTTTAACGCCGCCCGCGCCGCCGGCGGCGAGGATACCTTCGCCAACCCTCGCAACGGCGCCGCCGGCACGCTCAAGCAACTCGACCCGAAGGTCGTCGCCGAAAGGTCGCTGGCCTTCATCGCTCACGGCTTCGGGGCCGTCGAACCGGAGCAATGCGATTCCGCCTTCAAGTTCATTAATCTGCTAAAGCGGTGGGGCGTCCCCGCCAGTCTGCATGTGTGTCTGTGCGACTCGGCAGGGGGGGTCTGTGATTTCATCGAAGATTGGGCACAGAAGCGATACGACCTGCCGTACGAAACCGACGGCGTCGTCGCCAAGGTCGATTCGCTCGCCCAGCGTCGCCTTCTCGGCGCGACCAGTCGATACCCGCGATGGTGCATCGCTTATAAATACGCAGCCGAACGGGCGCAGACCGTTCTGCGGAAGGTGTCGTTTCAGGTAGGGCGGCTGGGAACGATTACTCCGGTGGCGCATTTCAACCCGGTCCGGCTGGCCGGTACGACCGTCTCAAACGCATCGCTGCACAATTTCGACCAGATAGACCGGATGGATGTGCGGGTCGGCGACGCCATTCTGGTCGAAAAGGCCGGCGAGATCATCCCGCAGGTCGTTCAGGTCGTAATATCCAATCGTCCCGCAGGAGCAAGGCCCGTCAGGCCGCCGGTGAAATGCCCTGCCTGCGGCGGGGCGGTGGGGCGCGATGAAGGCGGCGTTCATATCCGCTGCATAAATCCCGAATGCCTCGCCCAACTGAAAGAACGCCTGCGATTCTTCGCAGCACGCGACCAGATGGACATCGGGAACCTGGGGCCTGCTCTGATCGACCAACTCGTCGATAGGGGGCTGGTGAAGCACTTTGCCGACCTGTATTCGCTGACCGTTGAGCAATTGACGGGGCTGGAGCGGATGGGCGAAAAGTCCGCCGAGAATTTTTTGACCGCCGTCGAGGACTCGAAAAATCGGGGCCTGGGCAGGCTTCTGGCGGGGCTTGGAATTCGCCACATCGGCGGAAGGGTGGCCGAACTTCTGGCGGAGCACTTTGGCGACATTGATTCACTGGCCGAGGCGAATGAGGACGAACTGGCCGGCGTCGAGGAAATCGGGCCGGTAATCGCCGACAGTGTTCATCAGTTCTTTGCCGGCCAAGGGGGGCGGGAAATAATCGAACGCCTCAAGGACGCCGGCGTAAAAATGTCGGCGGAACAAACAGGGGGGCGGACCGGTGGGGGGGCGCTGGCCGGTAAGACTATCGTCGTAACCGGCACGCTCGAAAACTACACCAGGAACGAAATAAAGGACATGATTAAACATCACGGCGGCAGAGTGGCTTCGAGTATCTCGAAAAAGACCGCCTTCGTCCTGGCGGGCGAAAATCCAGGCTCAAAGGTCGATAAGGCAAAAACGTTGGGTGTGAAGATTATCAATGAGGAAGAATTCGGAGAGATGGTCGGAGAGAAAAAATAGCCGCAAACTACGCGAACGCCACAAACTATTCCTTACTATTTTTTGTCTTGTTTCTGGTTTGCGCAGTTCGCGGCTAATAATCCGAAGGGTTAAACCGCACCTAACATAGGGCCGCGAAACTCAGCACTATGAACAGGACCATCTTAATCTTTCGTCTTATAACTTGTCTTGCCATGATCGATTACCTCCTGGGGCAATCTCTTTCTATCGCTATATTACCACGGAAAAGCGGAATTGCATAGGGGGAAAATCAGGATGCAAACCCTTGGCGGCCAATGGTTTCGGCAAATAGTAAGATAGGTAAGAAATAACGAAAATAGGGGTTCCCAAAGCCGACGGATAGCTATCCGTCGGCTTTGCTTGTGGGGGAAAATGCCGACGGTTGTAATTTGCTGTAAATGGACCTATTATGCTCGCTCGAACCTCAATAAATTACTATTTCAGGAGACCCGCCTAGGCAGGCAGGTGCAAGAAACATGGGTAAGGAAGACAAAACCGGCGACCAGTCAGGTCTGATGGAAAAAATCGTAGCCCTGTGCAAACGCAGGGGCTTTATATTCCAGTCATCCGAAATCTACGGCGGGATTAACGGCTTCTGGGACTACGGGCCTCTCGGCGTCGAACTCAAACGCAACCTAAAGAACATCTGGTGGGAAGACGTCGTCCGCAAACGCGACGATATCGTAGGCCTGGACGCCGCCATAATAATGAACCCCAAAGTCTGGGAAGCATCAGGACACGTAGGGGGGTTCAGTGACCCGATGGTGGACTGCAAAGTGTGCAAGGCACGCTTCCGCGGTGACAAGATATTTGCAATTGGTTTTTGGCGTAAGGATCAAAATGAAGAGTTTGCCCAGTACGTTGAAGGCATTCGAGCTGCTGGTTCTGGGTCAGCAGAAGCTATTGCAACTTACAGAGAGATGGTCTCACGATTTGACTCGCTTACGGCACCGGTAGTGAAAATCGGGATTGAAGCGGACAGCGAAGAAGAAGCGTTGACGAAAGTCGAACTTACCAGTAAGCAACGAAAGATTATTGGAATCGACCCCATTCAATCTGTTTGGACTCCGGCAACACGGCAGGAGGGACCAGCGTGTCCTTGTCCCAATTGCGGGGGTGATTTGACCCAGCCGCGTTCATTTAACCTTATGTTCAAGACACTCATCGGCGCAATGGATGATTCTTCATCGGTGGCCTATCTCCGCCCTGAGACGGCACAGGGGATATTTGTCAATTACAGGAACGTCCTGGACACATCGCGCGTGAAACTGCCGTTCGGGATCGCGCAGATCGGAAAGGCGTTCCGAAACGAGATTAACCCGCGAAATTTCACATTCCGCAGCCGGGAGTTCGAGCAGATGGAAATTGAATTCTTCTGCCACCCGTCCGAGGCCGATAAATGGTACGAATACTGGCGCGACGCCCGATATAAATGGTATATCGACCTGGGCCTGACCAGCAGCAAACTCCGCCTGCGAGACCACGAAAAGGACGAACTGGCCCATTATGCGGCCTCCTGCGCGGACATCGAATACGATTTCCCCTTCGGCGCCAGCGAACTGGAAGGCGTGGCCAACCGGACCGATTTCGACCTTACGCAGCATCAAAAATTCTCCGGCAAGGACATGGCCTATTTCGACGACGAGACGAAGGAGCGGTTTATTCCCTATGTCATCGAACCGTCCGGCGGGGTCGATAGGGCGGTCCTGGCGTTCATTTGCGAGGCCTATGCCGAGGACGAGGCCCCCGACGATAAGGGCGAGATGCAGAAGCGGGTTTTGATGAAGTTTCACCCGCGCCTGGCCCCGATTAAGGTGGCAGTCTTCCCGCTGGTCAAAAAGGAAGGAATGCCGGAGATCGCCCGCAGGATATACGAGGATGTCCTAGCGTCGGGTTTGGCCTGCTTCTACGACGAGAAAGGCGCTATAGGCCGGCGCTACCGCCGACAGGATGAAGCCGGCACGCCGTTCTGCGTTACCGTCGATGGTCAGACGCTCAAGGACCGGACAGTTACCATCCGCGATCGCGATTCACTCAAGCAAACCCGAATCGCCGTCGATGAGGTCGCACAATACGTCCGAAGCCGGATCAGATAAAACCCCTCGAAAAAAGCCCGATCCAGTCCACAAGGCCGAAATGGGCCTATTCGCAACGTCCGATAATATATGTTATGTGGCGCTCGTCGTATCTGGCGAAAAAAAGCCGACGTCCCCTGGGGACGTCGGCTTTGAGAAATAATGTGGGGTTTTCGCCCGAAATCAGCGATCCTTGAAGACCTGCTTCAGATTGGCCTGATCAAGCATTTTGAGAGCGTTGTTCTGCTCGTCGAGCGCATAGACATTTATCTTCTGCTGGGCAATATCTATGACGTAAAGCAGATCAAGGGTCTTTGAGTAATTTCCGGTAACCATTATATAGTCCCCGCCGCGGATCGACGTATCGGCCAATGCCTGGTTGGAATTATACGTCAGGACCAGTACGGTCACCAAGATAGCGGCTGAAACGCAGAGCATTGCAATTGTTATATTTTTGTTGTCTTTCATGGTCGTGTTTCTCCAAACCGTTATCGTTATTCCCTGCCTGTTTTGCCGAAGTCTCGAGGCAGATCGCGTTCCCCTGCCGGAACGAGCCGGCCACCAGCCAGACCCCCTTTCTTGTCGAACTTCAATGCCGCAAGGCGACGCTTGCCCAAATCCAGGATATAGACGGCATCGTAGTCTTCGCGGATGTCGCCGGTAATCAAGATGTAGTCTGTTCCGCCCCCGATGACCTGGGCATTCACAGCCGGAGTGCCCGCCCCAAAGACAAGCGCCACCAACAGCGCCGCATTCAGGCACACCAACGCCACAATAATCACTTGTTTCATGTTCGTTCTCCTAAGTAAGTTCAATCCGCAATCAATTAATCCAGGTGAGTCCTTTTTGAGTTTTTGAAAGCCACTACGCATATCCCCGCCAAAGCCGCTCCCGCAACGACCAGCGCATACCAATAATCGACATTTTTAATCTCCGGCGGTTCGAAGCCATCGCCGGCCCACGCCGCACCCGTCGCCGCCGATAATATTAAACCCGTCAAAAACAGTAATGGCATCGCTTTCATAATAAATTGATTATACACCCCCCCGCCGGTTACTTCAAGGGATGCAAATATTGTTATGCTATAAAAAACTCGCCAGGTCGGTCGCCAGGCCGGTGAACTCGCCCGTCGGCATCGACACTGTTTGCCATCGGTCGCTGCGAGGGCGCACGCAGTCGGCGTACTCTGCCAGGCTGACGGCTAAAAAAGCGTAGTACCTGTTGCGGAAAAAGTGGACGTCCTCGAACGGCGCCTGTCGCGGCGGGCCTTGAAGCCAATACGCAAAGACAAGAACGGCAGCGAAATCGACGCCGAAAATATTCTCCCATTCCTGAAGCGACTCGATGTCTTCTCGCGTAATCCAGTTTTCCCACGCACGGGGCGACCGGGACGAAGGTCTGGCCTGATCAGGAAATTTCCTGCCCTTGACATCGACCAGCAGGTTCGCCCTGCTGTCGGAATAGACCACGAAATCGAAACTTTTAATGGAAATCCCCGCAAAGAGCGTCTTCTTGGCTTCATCGACCACTACGTAAGGCCAGCCCTTCCCGCGAAGGTAAGACTCAAAGGCTGCCTCGTAATGAATGCTCCGCCGACCCATTCTTATCCATTTTCGATTTTTGATTTTTGATTTTCGATTTGCAGATAATCAAGTAACTCACGCATTGGGATATCGCGCTGGTCGCCGGTTTGAAGGTCTTTTACTGCAACGCCGTCGGTGCGGACGATGACGGCGTATCGGGCGTTGCGGCGGTTGGCTTCCTTGAGTTGCCTGCCCAGCACCTGCCGTTTCGCGGAAAAATCGGCGGCGATACCCCCCTTCCGCAGCCGCCCTACTGCTTCCAGTACCTGCTCGAACAGGTCATCGCCGTCGTCGATAACGAAGCAGTCCAGCCCGGCCCGGACGTCCGGCAGTTTGCCTTTCTCGGTAAGGAGGATTTCGAGGACCGCGTCGCCCATCCCGAAGCCTGTCGCGCCGACCTTAGGCCCGCCGAAGAGATTCAGCAGGTTGTCGTATCGTCCCCCCCCCGCCACCGCCCGAAGAGAACCGGCTGCGTCGAATATCTCATAGACGATGCCCGTGTAATACGCCAGCCCGCGGACGATACTGAAATCCAGCCGGCAGTAATCGCCCACGCCCATGCTGCCCAGGTAGCCCATAAGCGATTCGAGTTTGCCGACTTCCTCATTCACCTCATCCCCCCCGCCGAGCGAGGCGGTTACGGCAGAGAGGTTTTCGGCGTCCTGGAAGTCGCAAAGTTCACCGAGCGAATCGACGGGGATACCGGCGGCTTCGGCTATTTCGGCGAAGGCGTCCGACACCACTTTGGGTCTTTTGTCCAGAGCGGCCAGGGCGGTTTCCATTGCCGCCTCGTTCACGCCGGCCAGGCGGAGGGCTGAGACGGTCAGCGGCCTGGAGCCGATTCGGACCGTTACGTCGTCTGCCGTCAATTTCATCTCCCGGAGACAATCAACGGCGGTGAATATGCACTCGGCGTCGGCGAGTACGTCGTCGCTGCCGATAATATCAATGTTCCACTGGAAGAACTCCCTAAGTCGCCCTTTTTGCGGGTTTTCCGCCCGGAACAGGCGCGGCACGGAGAACCATTTTATCGGCCTGGGGAGAGAATTAATGCGGGCATCGACCATCCTTGCCAGCGTGGGCGTGATTTCAGGCCTCATTGCCAAAGCCCGCCCGCCGCGGTCGGTGAAACTAAACAACTGCGAGGCGATCTCCTGGCCGCTCTTTACGCTGAAGAGGTCAAGGTACTCCAGCACGGGTCCGTCGAACTCGACGAAGCCGTTGCGCAGCGAAACCTTCCGCCAGGTCTCGGTAAGGTAGTTCCGCATGGCCATCTGGTCGGGATAAAAATCTCTCGTGCCTTTTACCGCTTTGAATCGCATAGTTAGTCCACGGATTACACAGATTACACGGAAGTTAGTCCACGGATTACACAGATTATTTTAATTTTAAAAAACTTCCCTATAATCCGTGTAGTCCGCGGACTGATTATATTCCCGCCGGGCGTCGGAGAAAAGAACAAGTCTGTCCGGTGGAAAAGAGATATGTCCCTTCGGAATTGTAACGGCTTACCACTGATCGGTAGGGATTTTTGAACGAGGCGTTCTGCCCGGTTTACTCGGCGAACGGGTCCGATAATACTTCTCCACGAACTCGTCCAGTTTCACAAAGGATTTCTCCAGATTATCCCGGCGGTCTTCTAGTTTTTTGATTTCAGACTGGACCTTCGGAAGGAATCCGTATTGGCGGGAGTACGAGGTTGTTATCGCCCCCCACTCATAGTTTGTTACATAAATTTCCTTGGACTTATTCCATACTTCGCCGACGATTGCC
>CAYUYD010000103.1:0-1884 GCA_964449105.1 uncultured Planctomycetaceae bacterium
CCCAGGCGGCATGAAGCCCACGCTTCCAGTGTCCGCCTTTCGTAGAGCACCTCAGAATATCATAGACAACATCTACACCCAGTGCGTCGATGCCTCCGAGGCCTATGGCTGCGGCGGCAACCTGGTAGCAGGCGCCAACATCGCCGGGTTCCTCAAGGTCGCCAGGGCAATGATGGCGCAGGGCGTAGTCTGATAATCACAAACCGGTGGCGCTGCGGACCATAGAGGTTATGCCTCGCTGAAACCTGTGCGCCCTCGCTGGAAAAACGAACAGAGCAAACAGGCGATGTAAAACGGATACGCCTTGAGGTTGGCGGGGTTGTATCGAATGGCCTTGGCGAGGAACTGTTGGCCCCGGCGGTAATCGCCCTGCTTAAGAAGGATTTTGCCCGCGCTGTAATGAACGTGCGAGAGCCGCCGGAGTGCTCCTTTGGCGTCAATAAGATCCTTACCGCCGCGCTCGAAGTAAAACCGCTCCAGCATGCCCGCCCTGGCGACTCTGCCCTGGGGGCGGTTCGACCGCGTCAGCGAGGTCGTGCTCCATCGTCGCACCGCCAGCGGCTCGTCAATCAGGCCGAACTCGAACTTCGTGGATACCCGAAGCCAGAACTCGTGTCCCGAACCAACGGGGATACTCTCATCAAGCCCGCCGCAGGTCTGGACCACTCGCCTGTGAAACACCGCGGACGAGTCGTGAACGAAGATGCTCTGGAAGAGTTTTTCAGTGATCCAGCCGGCGTGGCAGGCCTTGGAATGGCCCTTCATGGACGACCCGTCCATTTTCGTAACCGACATCGGCGTATAGACAATACTGAGGCGAGAATGGTCCGCCAGAAAATCCATGCAGCGTTGCAATATTTCCGGCAGCCAGAGGTCGTCGGCGCCCAGCATGGCGAGCCATTCGCCGCGGGCCTGTTGGATGCCGCGATTTATGTTGACCGGCGTCCCTCTGTGATCGGCCAGGATGGGCCTAACCTTCTCCCACCCTGCTGCGAGTTCACGAACAACCTCCGGCGTATCGTCGGTCGAGCCGTCATCGACGACGATGACTTCCAGGTCCTGGTAGGTCTGACGTCGGACTGAATCAACGGCCTCGTGCAGGAAGTGCCCGCAGTTATACGCAGGAATGATGACACTGACGGTCGGAGTGGTCATGGAATCTGCCTTCGTCCCCCTACCTGACTTAGCGCAGCCGGAATAACACAACATCTAACAGTAGTTTGGGCCAAGCATGAGTCCGTTACTCTTGGATGGTTATCTATGCCAACGCCGTGAGACACTGCCATTTTTTCATTCTCCATCTTTTATACGGGTTTTCGGCACACGGCCAACCATATCTTGGCTGAATCCAGCAAAGTGGGGACAAATCGGTAGTAGCGAGCGTGATGTGTTCGGCGACCGGTAAATTTCCGCAGGTAGTGCCCCGGTCCTTTGTGATAGACTTGGCTGAATAGCTGCACGTCCTGGAATCTGCCGCACAACAGCCCTTCGAAGTCTTGGGCAGAGAACTGGTTTGGATGGTACTCTTTTCCGCCGCTGCGGCGTTCTTTAGTGCCGTTCGGGATGGAGACTATGACTGCGCCTTCCACGTCAAGAGCGGATGCCAGGTTCGCCAGGCATATCTCCGGCTCGCAGACGTGCTCGATGGTCTCAAAACTGCAAACGAGGTCGAAGTTCCCGGCGTCGGGAATCGGCTGTTGCAAGTCGTGCTTGAGAAATCGCAGATTTTCCGCCTTGAACCTTGATGTCGCCAGTTCCAGCAATTGACCGTTCAGGTCCAGCCCGACCACCGATTGTGCCATCGTGGCCAAGTACGCCGAACCATAACCACTGCCACATGCCCCATCCAGAACTCGCTTACCGGCGGCCGTCCGGCCGGCCAGC
>CAYUYD010000103.1:1894-8673 GCA_964449105.1 uncultured Planctomycetaceae bacterium
GTGCAAAATGCCGGCCATGGCGTTCTGCCGCCTCCGTGAAGTCTCGCGGGCAAATATTAGTGTTAATGACGTCTTGTTCCATAGTCATGCCGGGTTCGCTCCTATGATACATACACGCCGCCGGAGGATAACAGGAAAAAATAAGGAAAACAAAGACAGTCATCTGTTACGGTCGGTACGTCAGATTTCGTCGCGGACAGGCGGAGGCGGTGATCCGGAGGCAATCGTCGCCGGCGGCCGGATTCACCGTTGCGTTAATGCACGCACCATCCGAATCCGAAAATCGAAGCGAGAAATTCGAAATGGGACCTCCGAAATTCAAATATTCAAAACGATTACATCAGGTTCTGGCCAAAATCTTCGTCGTGTTTTGAGACAGTTCCTTATTCCAACGGCATCACCCATAGTTCATTATGAACGATGAAATACAGTTTGTCGCCATGAACCTGGAGAAATTCACCCTGCGCCTCGCCCGTCCGTTCAATCGGCTCGAACGACACCTGCCCGCTATCCAGTGTGAACTTGCAAATGTCTTTGCCAAAGGAGGCATAAGCCTGGCCGTCGTCTCCGACAACCATTCCGATAAGGTCTTCTTCGATGGTCCCGTTCAGGTACTCTATCTTCCCGCTTGCGGGGTCCCAGCGCAACAGCGTTTCAGTCGTTACCTTGCAGGCAGATCCCACCCTCCCCAGCACTTCCCCGGACGGAAGCATCGCCAGAAGGCGAAGGGCCTTGACGTCATCGCGGACAGCCTGCTGCCGGTCTATTGTCAGGCTATCAGTATCAAAGGCCACAAGTTGGGCAGTCTGCTCGGTCGGGGGGACCGAATCGCAATCGGCGTACACCTCGGTGGAGAAATATATCCTCTTTGCGGCAGGGTTCACCACCAGGCTATTGGGTGTCTGGTTGGGGACGATATTCCGCCAAACGCGAATTTCGCCTGTCTGTGGGTCTATGCGGGACAGCGCCCCGCCCAGCCGGCCGTACTCGGCGCTGGAGGTCAGCCAGATAAACCGTCCGTCGTGGACCATTGACTTAGGCCTCATCTGTTCGTGCCCCACTGTCGCCAGGATGCAAGGGTTATTGGGCCAGCAGGCGGGGGCGTTGGGGTCGAAGGCTGTGATTGTGCATGTGGTGTAACTGGCCATTATCAGCCTGGCGGTGGCATCATCCCAGACCATACCGCAAATCTGCCCGCCTCCCGGGGCCGCCCTGCCGAGGTCTCGCCCTTCGCCGGTCGCCAGACCCAACTCCCAGAACCGCTGATTGATGAAAGGCCCGCCGAAGGCCCGACCGATCTGCGGAACGACGCACATCGCGTGGGTACCCATCGGGCCGGTCGAATCAATCTCGCCGTCGAAAACATCGCCGCTCTGCGTGTCGTATCGCAGGTATCGCCCACCCGTGTCCAATGCACAGACGTACCGGTCAGACAAGTCGTGCAGTACCGCCGTGGAGTCGCCGACGAATTGCTCCCGCACAAGTTCCCATCCCGATCCGTCCAAACCGGGGTCAATGCGATACAGACCGCCGCCGGGCCAGAACAAACCGTAGATGGCGCCCCCAAGCAAACAGCAGGCCCGCCTCTGGATGTGATGCCCGGACTCGACGTCGGCGGGCGGGGCGATGCGGCGGACCAACTCAAGCGACGGATAATGCAATACCAGAAGTTTGTTTCCGTGCTGGACTATGAGATGTTCGGTATCCAGAAACGCCAGCCACTGCGTATAACTCTCCCCCTCCAGTGCCGGGGGCGTATTGGACTGCGCCTTCAGCGTCTCCGGGTCCAGCAGTATCAGCCTGGCCTGGGGAACGTTCAGGCCCAGAAGAATCTTTCCATCAGGACACTCCAGGACATTGTGCGCGTATCGGGACGGGGGTTGTTCGGAGTCCAGCGGCTTGAAAACCTTCAGCAGTTTCCGCTTCTGCCGGTCATAGACGCACGCATCGCCGGGATTGGCCGACCAGACCACCAGCGAATCTGTAACGCACCCACCCCAGGTGATACCGTGCAACTCGCCGCCGACCAAGACCTCGAAGCAGTCGGCGCGGGGGTCATAGGAAACCAGCGAACCTTCGCCGCAGCCGAGGTAAAGCAGCCCGTCGGGTCCTGTACGCAGCATGTATGCACCGCCAATTCCCTCCGGCAGCCGGCGGTAGAAACTCTTGCCGGTGTCGGGGTCGAAGATATATATCCGTCCGCCGTTCCTGCCGCCCCAGATGCTGGAGACCAGGTGTGTCCGACCGTTGACGTCGATCTCGGCAATTTCCATATTGACGAAAGGCAGGGGCGTGTCGGGGATTTGATATTTGCGCATTGTGTTTCACCGTTGAAGACGCCGTTTCTGTTACGCCATCTCCGGGATGAAGCGTTTGAGGTTCTTGTAGAGGATTTTTTCCTTCTGGGCCTTGGTGGCCTTGACGGTCTCTATCGCCAGCAGCGCCGGCCGCGGATAACGCAGCAACATCGTCGAACCGAACATCAATCGCTCTGCCGTGCAGATTTTCAGTCCGTTTTCGATACCGACCCCGCACCCGCCGTGCATCATGGCGGTGTCCTGATATATCTTCGGAGCCTTGGCGCCTCGAAGCGGTTTGACGGGACCGGAATTGAGCAGCATGAAAGAGACCCCGCGGAACTTCCTGAACATCGCCGTGATTTCGTCGGTCGGAATCTGCCGGGAGTGGTCCAGGTGGCTTCGGCCTCGCAAATCGACGACCCGACCATAGACAGCCACCCGCATCTTCAGTTCGTGGGCGGCTGCGACTATTTCGGCTGCCACGCTGTCGGTAAGTTTGTAAGGGTGATATTGCGGGATAAGTCGCAGCACCGGCATCGACCATTCTTCACGGCACTGCTTCAGGTCCTCTGCCCAGCCGAAATAGGTCGGGTTGAGGATAGCACAGGGAACCAGGCGGTCGCGGTGGCGACGGACCTGCCGGGCGAGTTCGCGGTTGGCTTCGTGGGAATCAATGTAGAAGATGCCCTGCAGCGAACCGACCAGCGCCTTTTCAATACCGTGAGAGTCCATCTTTCGCAGCAAATCCGCTGCGGATGTCTGCGGCAGGCGGCGATAGGGCCAATGTCCAATCCATGTGTCGGCGTCGTATATCATGTTTTATATTTTCCTCATATCCAGTATCCGCTGGAAGTTTTCGCTCCAGATCATATCTTTCTGTCGCTGTGTGATGTCGGTATCAAGTATCTTTCCTATCCCCCGCTCGGTGGACATGTCCGTTGCGAACAGGAGGCGCTCGGCGCCGATGTCGCGGACGGCCTTTTCTATCATTCCGGCGTCGATAACGCTTCCGCTGGTGTCCATATAGACGTTTTTCGGGGCTTGTCGCATAGCCTTTATCTGCCACTCCCAGTCGCCCCCGCCTCCGATGTGCCCTACGATAAAGACCGCTTCGGGATACAACCTTGCCGGGGCGATAAAGTGGTCCGCGCCGCTTATCCAAGGCTGGCCGGCGAGGGTCTCCGAATCGGTCGGATGTCCGGCGTGCATGAGCATCGGAACGCCCAGTTCGGCGCATCGCTCGATTACCGGATAAAAGACCGGATCGTTCATCCGATACTGGTGATAGAACTTCAGCCCGATCATCCCGCCATCGACTACGCAGCGGGTAATCTCATCCTGAGCGAAACGGATGTGCCCGGGGTCGATGAAACACTGCCCCATAATTACGTCGGGATACATTCGCATCGCCTTGAGTATCTCGTCGTTGGCGGCGCAAACCTTTTTGGGATCGGCAGGCTTGTCTCTCAGCGGATTAGAACAGCAGACCTTGTCCAGGCCGAGACGCTTTGCATCGGCAACTATCCTGTCCGGGTGGCGCCACGTACTCTTCGGCCGTGAAAGTGCGGTATGTGAATGGCAATCAATTCGCATTTACTCTGATCTCTTATCTACTATGAAGGTTATCCGGACAACCTGCGTATTACCCGGAACGAAAAAAATACATCAAACCATTAAAGCAAATTACCCTTATCCTTTTCTCATATCCAGTATCCGCTGGAAGTTTTCGCTCCAGATCATATCTTTTTGTCGTTGTGTGATGTCGGCATCGAGTATCTTTCCTATCCCCCGCTCGGTGGACATGTCCGTTGCGAACAGGAGGCGCTCGGCACCGAGGTCGCGGACGGCCTTTTCGATCATACCGGCGTCGATGACGCTTCCGCTGGTGTCCATATAGACGTTTTTCGGAGCCTGTCGCATCGCCTTTACCTGCCACTCCCAATCGCCGCCGCCTCCGATGTGTGCGATGATAAAGATCGCTTCGGGATACAACTTGGCCGGGGCGATGAAGTGGTCCGCGCGACTGACCAGAGGCTGTCTGGCGAGGGCGGCAAGGTCCACGTAGTGGCCGGCGTGCATGAGCATCGGAACACCCAGTTCGGCGCATCGCTCGATTACCGGATAAAAGACCGGATCGTTCATCCGATACTGATAGTAGAGTTTCAGCCCGATCATTCCGCCATCGACTACGCAGCGGGTAATCTCATCCTGGGCGAAACGGATGTACCCGGGGTCGATGTAGCAATAACCCATAATCACGTCGGGATACGCCCGCATCGCCGCCATGATGTCGTCATTGGCAGCGCGAACCTGCTTCGGATCGGCGGTTTCAGTTAACACCGGATGAGAACAGCAGACCTTATCCACGCCCAGGCGCCGCGCGTCGGCCACTACCCGATGGTAACCGGGCCAGGGACCCAACGAAACCGAACAGTGTGCATGACAATCAATTCGCATTGCTTCTCCTGCAAATCAGTAGCCGGTAGTCAGTTACAGGTGCCAACTTTCCACGCGCCATGGTGCAATCCTTCCGTCATTTCAGTTTGAAAAGCGCCTTGGCGTTCTCAAAGCCGATTAAATCTGCTTGTCGCTGCGACAGCCCGCTGTGAGTGAGTTTGTAGGCCGCCATGTCCAGGTCGCATATCGGAAAATCAGTGCCAAACAGGACCCTTCCGGCCCCGATCTTTTTAATCGTGCTTTCGAAAGCGCCCGCCGTGAACATCACCCATGCCGAACAGTCCGTCCAGACATTTTCACAGTTTTTAATCGCTCCGATTGCGTCTCGCCAGAACCGAAAACCGCCGAAGTGGGCCATGATAATCCCGGCAGAAGGATATTCCTTCGCCAGTTTGGCAATCGCGTGAAAATGCGCCGGTTCGGAGGAATGAAGATTCAGCGGCACGTCCAGGTCGATTGCTTTTTCTATGATTGCGCGAACCGCATCGGAGTCCATCTCGAAGTCCAGGACGTGCGGGCAGACCTCGCCGATACCGACGAAACCCAACTGTCCGACCGTGTAATCCATCTCCTCCAGGGACTCGTCCAGATAGTGCGGATTCACCGCACAATAGGCTCTGAACTGGTCGGGATAGTCCCTGACCAGTCCGGCGACATGGCGGTTTCCCGCCCGCATTTCTACGTCCGTCGGGCCCATGTTGTCGGCGAAACTGGAGAGGATCATCCTGTCGATAGGCGATTCCCGCACGATCCGCGCCAGGTCGGCGTCGGAAATCTCCCCTTCCGGCAAACCCGCCAGTTCCCAATGGAAGCCCGGCACGTCAGGCCCATGCCTGAGTGGCGGGTGAGCATGCACGTCAATAATCATGCATCCGACTCCCGTATCCGCATATTCCCGTCGCGATTGTCGCAGCGGAATACGCGATTCAACCAATCCTATTTTACAAGGTTCTCATTTCCCGTCTGCACCATTTCGATGTTGTTGTTCGGGCATCGCCATACGCACATCCCGTCGGATTTGTCTTTACAACCCACCATCAGCAACAGTACGGCCAGCGGAAGCGCACAAACTATAAGCCGATTCCTGCCTCTCACGGGTCAATCCTTCCATTGCTCCGGTATATTGCCGGGGCTTCATTCCAGCCCGTAACTAAAAGTGCTTCGGTTCGGAGGAATGGAGGTTCAGCGGTAATTTTGGTTTAACGGTCTTTTGGTCAACCGCCTTCAGCCCTTCTCCGGTCCGGTCGTGCCCCACAGTTTTTTCTGGAGTTGGTTATTCTCAAACTCCATAAAGCCCATTGTCTCGGTATAGTTAGGAACGGACTTGTGCATGGTCTCGGCGAAGGCGGCGACGCGGGGGTCGCTCTTGTCCAGGCGCTGCTTGGCGGCGAAGTTGTCCGTCAGTTCGTCGGCCTTTCGGCAATCGACCGTCTGGTACATCCTCGTGAAGTCCCGCACGGGTCTGGCCGAGGTTACCAGGCAGTGGCCCGAAGGCTTTTTCTCCTGGTCGAAGACCGACTTGTCATAGGCGCCCTTGTCGGCGAACCATATCTCCGGGGTGTCGATGAAGGCTTCTTTGCACCCGTTCTTGTAGTAGTAGGGCACGACGGCGGCGAGAAGATCGGCGGCGGCGGCTTGGGAATCGGCCATGAACGATCCTATGGACGGCCTGACCCTGCCCGGCCGACTGAAGACGTAACCGGCAATCTTGCCGTCATCGCCGGGGTAATAGTAGGCCGCGCCCTCCGAATCCGCATACAGGCCCCGCAGCACGTTGCCGCGTTCCATAAAGCAGGTCGAGTCGTATTTGATGACCTCCTCAAGTTCGTCCTCGGTGATCTGTTTTGCTCGCTTTGGCTTGGCGTCGGCGAACTCCTCGGTCTGGAAGACGCTTCGCCAGATGCGGAAGGAATCGACGTATCCGACGTCCCCATAGACGGTGTTTCCCATGGGGGTCGCGTCAAGGCCGTTGATGACCTTGCCGTGGCGGTCGTGGCTACGGCGAACCACTACCTGGCAGAC
>CAYUYD010000104.1:0-8642 GCA_964449105.1 uncultured Planctomycetaceae bacterium
GCGGCGCAGTGGCGACTCCCGTCTTGGCGAAGACGGCGACCGTACCGGCCGTCGCTAAACGTAACATTGCGTCGCTGCACCCGCTCAACGAGTTTATAGCGTCTAACAGAATGAACCACAAAGGACACAAAGAAAAAAAGAATTCTTTCTACTTTCTATTCTTGGTGTTCTTTGTGCTCTTTGTGGTTCAGTTTTTCTTTTTGTTAGAGATTCTTAGTCTTTCAGCATTTGCGAAGTCAGGTGCTCGACCGATTTCGGCGTGATGCAGACGAATTTCCCGTCGGTAGTGGCGGCATAGACGGCCGGTTTGGCGGCATTGGCGACGAACAGGTCCAGACCCGTCATCGGGAAAGACTTTTCGACCTTTCCCAGTATTTCATGCACCATCAGCAGTTGCCTGTCGGCTGTCAGGACCATGACGTAAGGCTGATTGTCGATTTTTGCGAGAGACAGCACGGTTCGCCCGTCGGGCAGTTTCCAGCGTTCTCGTCCGTTGGCCGGGTCGATTGCGTAAAAGTGGTCTCGCCAGGCGTACTGGAAGACCGTCTGCCGACCGACCTGCACCGGTTGGCGAAGCGGACCCTCGGTAACGAATTTCCACAGTTCAGCGCCGGTCAAGTTATCATAGGCGTAGAGCCGGTAGTCCTGGCTGGGGACGAAGCAGCCTCGCTCGTCTATCGAGAAGTCCGCCGATAGGGCGGCATCCGTCAGCTGCGTCCACTCATGGCGGTCTTTTTCCTTGCTGGGGCTGACCGCGTAAAACTTGCCGTCCTGGCTGGCGACGTAGATCCTGTTATTGAAGACCTTTGGCGTGGCGGTGATTACGTCTCCGGCGGCCATCGTCCACTGGCAAAGCCCTTCGCTAATCCTGATGGCGTAGTACCATCCCTTCACCGATGCGACGTAGAAGTGTATGCCGTCGCTGGATCCGGGCGTATTTGCAACGAATTCGAAATCGAGTTTCCTCACCAGTTCGCCTGTGGTGCGATTAATCAGAAGGGCGTAACCGACCGTGTTGATGATAACAGCATTGAACGGTTCGAGACGGTTCTTCGGGTCCGGGGTTGTCAGTTCGGCGATTCCGGTGGTTTTCGGCACAGAGACGTTGTCCGCGTGGCAGGGCGCGAAGACCTTTTGTACCCGGTTGCCTACGGGATAACTCCACTTGTACGTTCCCTGCGAGGCGTCAAGGGCGATCAGCCGATTCGCCGAGGTCAGGGCGTAGAGGTTTTCGTCAAGCCGCCAGATTTGCCGGACCGCTTCGTCGTCTTCGAGGTCAACCTTGCACTGCCAGTAGTAACGAAGCGAACCTTCCGCGAGGACCGCAGGAGCGACGAGACCGCCCCACTCGTTCACCGGCGAAGCAGGCTTGCAGCCTGCCAGAAGCATCACAACCGTACATATCACGGCGTATTTTCCGAACCGCATACCAATGTCTCCTACTTCAGCAATCAGCCTTCAGCAGTCAGCGGTCAGTTTTTTTACTGACTGCTGAACGCTGATTGCTGAACGCTATAGTTATTCCATCTCGACGTAGTCGCTCAGATCCACGTTACTTTCGGTTTCATAAGCACGCAGCCTCTCGATCCGTTCAAGGTCGTCGGCGATCCGGTTGGCGAGCCTGAAAATATACGGCTTGCCTTCCAGCCTCGCCTTCAGGTCGGCGACCATGTCGTCCCATGCGCCCTCATATAGATTACGCTTCAGCACGACCAGCATGCGCTCTTCCCGGCTCATTTGCCGGACGAACTTGCGCACCTTCCGATCGCAGCCTCTGGTAGGCGTCACAGGCGACTCCTCGTGCGACGGACCAAACTCATGATACAGCAAACCTGCACCAGGAACCTATAATCTAGGCCAGCGGATCGCCGGCGTCAATAAAAACCCGTAAGGTCAAGCCTGCTGCCGGTGCGGGCGGTAGATAAGGCGGATCGGCACTTCCGGGAATGGCAGGCGCAGGCGGAGTTGATTAATCAGGTATCGGCGGAAGGTCGGCTCGAAGGCGGCGGTGGTGTTGATGAAGGCAGCCAGCGTCGGCGGGGCAGTCGCTATCTGCGTGATGTAGTAAATCTTCGCCGGCTTGCCCGTATGCTTCGACGAGGGCGAGTGGTGTGCGAGTATCTCTTCCATGGCGGCGTTTAATTCGGCTGTCGGAACCCGCCGCCGCGCCTGGTCGAACAGTTCGCCGGACAGCGCCACCGCCTCGCGGACGCCCTCGCCGCCGGAAGCACTTGTAAAGACAATCGGGGCGTAAGACAGCCACGGGAGGATGCGCGTCAGATAAGGCCCGTATTCTTCCCGCGTAACGCCGTCCGGAACGAGGTCCCACTTGTTGACGACGAAGACTGTCGGCTTGAAAAGATCGCTGATATACTCGGCCAGTTGCTTATCCACCTCGCCGACAGGTTCAGTCGCGTCGAACATCAGCATTACCACGTCGGCCCGGCGGATGCTTCGCATCGCGCGGTGCCGGCTGTAAAACTCGATGTCGTCCGCGAGTTTGTTCCGCTTGCGCATTCCGGCGGTGTCTATGGCCACAAGACTCTTGCCGTCCATCTCGAATCGCACATCCACGCTGTCGCGAGTCGTTCCGGGGGTCTCCGAGACGATGACCCGCTCGCTCCCCGCCAGCGTGTTGATAAAGGTGCTCTTTCCGACGTTTCGCTTCCCGACGATGGCGAATTTCATAACCGGTTCGTCGGGCGGCGCAGCGGCGGCGGGACCTACTCGCTCGGCAATCGCCTCCAGAAGCAAGTCGGCGCCGAGTTGGTGTGTAGCGGAGACAGCCATCGGCTCGCCGAAACCGAGGGCGTACAACTCGCCCCGTTCAGTCGTCAGCTTCAACGAATCGACCTTGTTTGCCACCAGGATAACGGGCTTTCCGGCGCGGCGGAGCCGCTCCGCCACCGACTTGTCCAGCGGCGTTACGCCCTCGCGGGCATCGACAACGAACAAGATCAGCGCCGCTGCGGAGACGGCATACTCGATCTGGCCGGTAACTTCGTCGGTGAGGTTGTCGGAATCCTCGATGCCGTACCCGCCCGTATCGACCAGTTCGACGTATCTTTCCGGGTCGGTCCCGATCGGCAGCGGCGCGCTGATTCGGTCGCGGGTAACGCCCGGCGTCGCATCGACGATTGATATCCGCCTGCCGGTAAGACAGTTCAGCAGGCTGCTCTTTCCGACGTTAGGCCGGCCCACAATGGCTACAACAGGTAAACTCATGGGAGATGTTATACACGTTTTGGGGTCTGTATAAAAGGGCTGGTTACTCAAGTCTGTGGGCTGTTCCGAAACGGAACGAATGGGAACGAATGGTTCCGTTTCGTTCCCAGCCGGCCCTATTCCCCATCGGTATTGCACACAATACCTGGCGCCGGTAGCGATTAACTTATCCTTGTTTCCGGACGTTGCGACGGTACACTCATCCATCCGTCAGCGAAACCATTTATAAGGAGTTACGACGGATGATTGACCTGGGCGATTTTATCAGAGACATACCGGATTTCCCCCGAAAGGGCGTCGTTTTCAAGGACATCACGCCGCTGCTGCTCGATCCGGTGGCGCTGGATGAGGCTATTGGCCGATTGGCCGAGCCTTACAGGGACGCCGGTATCGAGATCGTCGTCGGCGTCGAGAGTCGGGGGTTCATCTTCGGCCCGGCAGTCGCGCGCGAACTGGGCGCCGGTTTCGTTCCTATACGCAAGCCCGGAAAACTGCCTCATAAAACCGTCGGCAGGGAATACGCCCTCGAATACGGTACCGACGCGATCGAGATGCACGCCGACGCCGTCGCCGACGGGACAAGGGTCCTCATGCTGGACGACCTGCTGGCTACGGGCGGGACAATGGCAGCAGCCTGCGAAATGGTCAAAGACCTCGGAGGGGATATACGCGGAATAGCGTTCCTTGTCGAACTGTGCTTCCTCAACGGGCGCGATAAACTCGCCGGCTACGAAATCCACTCACTCATCCGCGTGGGAGAAGTAGCCGATTTATAAGGAAACCATAGTGAATCAGCCTGAGAATTATCTCGTTCGCCGGGCTTCGAGGGCGGTGCGGCCGGCCTGCGACGACCCTGCCTGGGAGCGGGCGGAGAGGCTTTCGATAGATGAATATCCGTGGTACGCCGACGGGCTTAAGCAGGAAACCGCCGCTGCGGTGCTTTACGACGACGAGGCGATTTACATTTTGTTCGTCTGCGAAGATAAGCACATTTCCGCCGTCGAGACCCGCCCCAACGGCGACGTGTACCTCGACAGTTGCGTGGAGTTTTTTGTAACGGTCGATCCCGAAGGCGGCGGTTATTTCAATTTCGAGGCCAACTGTTGCGGGACGGTTCACATGAGCTTTGGCGCAGGCAGGGAGGGCCGGAGACTCGCGCCTCCGAAGGTGCTCAATGCCGTCAGTGTGGAGTCCTCCATCCCGACGCCGACGAAGAACGAATCCCCGACCGACGACGGATGGTGGCTGGCGGCGGCGATACCGTTTTCGGCGATTTCCGAGATGGTCGGCGGCGACGTTGCCCCGAAGTCCGGCGATATCTGGCGGGCGAACTTCTACCGCTGCGGAGGAAAGACCGACCCGCAATATGCGGCATGGAACCCTATCGACTGTCCGAAACCGGACTTCCACAGGCCTGAATTCTTCGGGATACTGACATTCGAGTAGAACGCAAAATGATGCGAGGTTGTAACGATGGCTGAAAGAAAACATTACGTAGTTCGTCGCGCTTCAGGTCCGGTCCGTCTGGCCTGCGACGACCCTGCCTGGAACCGGGCTGACAGGCTCGAAATCGACGAATATCCCTGGTACACGTCGGGACTGAAGCAGGCTACGACCGTCGCTGTGCTCTACGACGACGAGGCGATTTATCTTCTGTTCGTCTGCGAAGATAAGCACATTTCCGCCGTCGAGACCCTCACCAACAGCAACGTACACATCGACAGTTGCGTCGAGTTCTTCGCAACGATCGACCCCGACGGCCGATGGGGCAAATGGGGCTACTTCAACTTCGAGGTCAACTGTTGCGGGACGGCGAAGTTGGGTTTCCGTCCAGGCCCGGAATGGCGAACGCTCGCGCCGGCGGAACTGGTCGAGACCATCCGAATAAAGACTTCCATCCCCACGCCGACGAAGGCCGAGTCGCCCGGCGACGACGGCTGGTGGCTTGCTGCGGCGATACCGTTCGCGGTGATTTCCGAAGCCGCTGGCCGGAAAATCGCGCCGAAATCGGGGACGCACTGGCGGGCGAACTTTTACCGCTGCGGCGGAAAAACCGACCCGCAGGCCGCCTGCTGGAACCCGATCGGACAGACGGACGACGGGTACCACAGCCCGGAATTTTTCGGAAACCTCTCGTTCGAATAGATAATCCGCCGCACCTGTATTCCGGCTTTAATGCTGCAACGATCTTGCATGTCTGATTGTTTGGCAGGATAATGATACCGGGGCGAATTGGAGAATTATGATATGACGACACGTAACTTTACGGCTGCGATTTATCCTGAGAACGACGGCTTCGTAGCGTTGTGTCCGGAACTGGACATAGCCAGCCAGGGCGACACGCTTCAGCAGGCCCGGGCCAATCTCCGCGAAGCGGTCGAGTTGTTCCTCGAGACCGCCGGCGAGTCTGAAATCGCCGACCGCCTGCATGGCGAGGTCTATCTGACGGGACTGGAGGTCAGCGTTGGGTAGGCTGCGAGTCCTGTCAGGCAGTGAGGTTGTGGCAATCCTGCAAACCCAGGGATTTGAGGAGGTTCGTCGGCGGGGCAGTCACGTCGTTATGCAGAAGAAAATACCGTCCTCAACGATTACCGTGCCTGTTCCGGATCATAAGGAAATCAGACGAGGGACTCTTTCCGCCATCATTCGCCAAAGCCAACTTCCACGAACGCTCTTTGAGTCATAGAGGTCAGGCTGCGCCTACCCCTTCAGCACGTCGGTCAGTATCTCCATCCCGGCGTCCAGTTCCGCACCCGTGATTGTCAGCGGCGGAGCGAGGCGGAGAACGTTGTTTTTCGCCGTGCAGACCAGCAGTCCCCGGTCTATGCAGGCCGACATGATGCCCTTTGCGGGGCGGGCATCGGCGAATTGCATACCGATCAACATGCCCTTGCCGCGAATCTGTTGGAGGGCGGGTATTTTCGCATCCTGTATCGCGCGGACGATTTGCCCGCCCAGTTTTTCGGCGCGGTCGAGGAGGTTCTCGTCCTGGATGAGTTTCATTGTCGCTGCCCCCGCTGCGGCGCAGAGGGGATTACCGCCCATAGTGCATCCGTGGGTTCCGGGGACAAGAACGTCGGCGTACTTCGGCGATGCGACGCATGCGCCGACCGGCAGCCCGCCGCCGAGGGCCTTGGCCAGAGTCATGACGTCCGGGGCGATGCCGTAGTGCTGATACGCAAACCACTTGCCCGTTCGCGCCGGGGCAGTCCAGACCTCGTCGCAAACCATCACCAATTCCCGCTCATCGCACAGGCGGCGCAAAGACCGCATGAACTCGACGGTCGGAACGTTGACGCCGCCTTCTGCCTGGATAGGTTCGACGAATACGCCGGCAGTCTCGTCGTCAATCGCGTCGGCGACGGCTTCGAGGTCGCCGTAATCGACCTTGACGCTGCCGGGAAGCATCGGTCCGAAACCCTTCTGGAACGATTCCGGCGTCAGCGACAGCGAGCCCATCGTCCGACCATGGAAGCAGTTATTGAACGAGATGATCTTGTATCGTCCCGCCCCGGCGGCCAGGCGGGCGAGTTTAATGGCGGCCTCGTTCGCCTCTGCCCCGCTGTGGCAGAAGAAGACCTTCCCGCCGAAGGCGTTTTCGGTAATCCGTCGGGCGAGTTCCACCTGCGGTGCATTCGTAAAGAGGTTCCCATGCGACAGGAGCAGGTCGGCCTGATTCTTTATGGCCGAAACGACGGCGGGGTGGCAGTGCCCCGCGACTCCGCCTCCGCCGAAACCGACGAAGAAGTCCAGGTATTCCTTCCCGTCGGCGTCCCATATCTTAGCGCCGGCCCCGCGGACCATCGCCACCGGCAGCCGGCCGTAGTTTTCGATGAGATACTTGTTGGTCAATTTCACCAGTTCCGCGTTTTTCATCATCGTTGTTTCCTTTCCGACGTGCCCGCTGTCCCAAATGGATGCCTTCGGTAAAGTGAGCACGCCGGGGAAGTATAACGTTTTGTTTTATGCGGACTACCCGTATTTTGTGCAAAATTTCTCCTTGCGTGTCGCAGGGAAACCGGTTATATTCTCCTCCTCGCTGATGTACCCGTACACGAAAGATCAGGAATCGAAGGTTTTTTATGCACTATCCACACAAGATATCGAAACGTCATCGTGCCCGCCGGATCGGTTTCCGCGCGAGGATGCGCACCAGCAAAGGGCGAAAAATCATCAACTCCAAACGCCGCACAGGCCGACCGGCGCAGGCGGCCTGAAAAAACAACAACGCCGAACGGCAGGTCGATGTTCGAGGTCGGCTTACCGTTCGGCGTTGTGCTTGCACAGTTCCGGTTTTACTTTACAGTCCGCAGGCCTTTCGCAGTTCGCCGACCTTGTGGGTCCTTTCCCACGTGAAGTTCCTTCCGGTCCTTCCGAAGTGTCCGTTCCGGGCAGTCTCTTCGTAGATTGGTCGCAGCAGATTCAGGTAGTCGATTATCTCGGCGGGTGTCAGGGGGAAGATGTCCCTGACGGCCTTTGTCAGGCGGTTGTGATCGACCGTCTCGCTCCCTCCGCAATCGACAAGGACGCTTGTGGGTTCTGCTACGCCGATGGCGTATGACACCTGCACCTCGCAGGCTTCGGCCAGTCTGGCCGCGACGATGTTCTTGGCGATGTGTCTGGCCATGTATGATGCGGAGCGATCGACTTTTGACGGGTCTTTCCCACTGAATGCCCCTCCGCCGTGGCTGCCTCGCCCGCCGTAGGTATCGACGATGATCTTCCTTCCGGTCAGTCCGGTGTCGCCGTGAGGTCCGCCGATGACGAACTTGCCCGTGGGGTTGATGTGATATTTTATATTGTCGGACCACAGTTGCGGGCAGACATCCATGACGGCGGGTTTGACGACCCTGGCGATAAGTTTTTTCCTTGCCTCCTGCGAGATCGCGTCTGTCCGCGGGTTAACGACGCTTTCGTCGTGCTGCGTCGAGAGCACGACGGTCAACAGTCTGGCGGGGACGTTGCCGCGATATTCGATGGTTACCTGGCTTTTTCCGTCGGGGCGGAGCCAGCGGATTTCGCCGCTTTCGCGCGCCTCGGTCAGTCGGGCGGTCAGGCGATGGGCCAGGTGTATCGGCAGCGGCATGAGCGCCCTGGTGTCCCGGCAGGCGAAACCGAACATCAATCCCTGGTCGCCGGCGCCCTGTTCTTTCTTTTTCTTCCGGTCCACGCCGCGGGCGATGTCAGCCGACTGGCTGTGAAGGGTTCGCACAACCGCGCAACTTCGATAGTCGAAGCCGGTGGAAGAGTCGTCGTATCCGATGTCGCGGATGACCCTGCGGGCGGTATCTTCAGCCGACAGCAGTGCCTTTTCCGCCTTGGCGTTATGCACCGTAACCTCGCCGGCCAGTATAACCAGACCGGTGGTTACCAGCGTTTCGCAGGCGACGTGCGCCTTCGGATCGGCCGCTATCAGC
>CAYUYD010000105.1:0-8618 GCA_964449105.1 uncultured Planctomycetaceae bacterium
ATACATGGCTCTTGTAACCAATTGAAACTATTCGACTTATAACCGGACAGTAGTGGGATAAAAACTATAAAAAAATCCCCGTAATCCAATAATCCCTGTAATCCTGCTATATAGCCTTATTACCGGCATTCGCTCGTTTCTTCCAAAGACTGTTCAATCTTCACTGTAATCAACTTACGCCGTATAGACGCCGAAACTGTTAAGCCCTGCCTCTTCGTCCTTGTGGAACTTGAACAACTTGTCAAGGTGCGTGATCTCGAAGGGTTTTTTCAGGTCGCCCCGCAGCCCGCAGATGGCGACCTGCCCCTTAATGGTCTGGGACTTCTTCTGGAGGCTGATTAACACCCCCAGCATGGAAGAGGAAAGAAATCGCACACGCGAGAAATCCAGCAGTATCTTCCTCTGGGCCTGGGCGTCAACCAGTTCATAAAGTTGCCTGCCGATGGCCTCGATGCCCTGGGCGTCCAGGATTGACGCTTCTGTGAAGTTTGCGACCACCACGCCGCCGATGTTCTGCACGACAAGTTGCGATTCTGTCATATCAGGTGCTCCTATTTATCAGTCGCCGAATGTTACGCGCCGGACTGTTGTTATTATGCTTGACCTCGGCGGACCTGACAAGACTAAATGAATGCCTGAAAAATACTACGATACATTTTTTGTCCCGCCCGGATGCGAATTGTACGGTTCCGATGGAACCAGAGCCTCCAGTTTCGGCGCATGCCTGGACCGGATTTAAAGGTTACGGAGGGTTGCCGTGCGATATCGAATACATTACTGTCTTGAGAATGATCGTCTGACGACGGAGTTGGAGGCTGCTTCGCCCCATGAAGCCGTTGTTAAATTTCGCCATACTCGGCCCGACGGCGAAAACCGCCGAGGCCGGCAGTCGGAGGTGCTCAGCATCACGCCGGTAGAGGCGAACAGCGAGGCCAGCTGCGGCGAACCGGCATGGCAGGGATCATAAGGCCCCGCCAGCCCCGCAGATAATGAGAAAGCCGACCTACGCGCCAAAGACCGCTGCGAGGGCGATGTACTTCCACAAGCGGGGACGGCCACTGCGGTCGGGGACGCCGTCGATTACGTCCACCGTATTACATACCATAATTGCCCCTTTCATCTGTGCGCTACCGTCGAATTAAGGTATCCGTCCCTCTATTTTCTATTTTCCCTATTTTCCCGGAACTCCTGGAACTCCCAAGATGCGTACGAGAATTGTGTCCGTAAAGAATAAGCGGTTTTCTTATGGCTTTTGTCTGTTGCGTATAACCGAGAGAAAGTGTAAGTTTCCACAATCTTTTTGTACGGAGGATCCGTAAGAAGGTACGGCTCCGGTGCAAAGCGCGTTCTTGTAGAGTGAATGATATGTCCTCATAGGAGTTTCAGCCCAAAATGAAAGATCGCACAACCCATCACTTCCGAGCCGCTTTGGAGAATCTCATTGCCGCCGAGAACCATCTTGCAGAGCGTATTGCATCTGAGATCGAATTTGCTGGTGCTCTGGCGAAGCTCGAAGGCAGAACGACCGGCTGGGCCAAGTTGATCAACAAGGCCAAAGAGATTATCTCGGAGGTTGGTCTTGCCGGTAAGCTGGGCCGACTGACCAAAGCGGTACAGCAGGCGGAAGATGTCCTGGCGCCTATCGGCAAATCGGCCAAGAAGTATACCATCCACTGTGTGGGCCATGCCCACATTGACATGAACTGGCAGTGGTCCTGGCCCGAAACCGTTGCGACCACCAACGACACTTTCCTCACTGTGCTGAAGCTCATGGAAGATTTTCCGGACTTCTGTTTCACGCAGAGCCAGGCCGCGGTCTATGAGATAATCCGCAAGCACAACCCGGCGGTTTTCGAGCAGATCAAGCGCCGTGTCGCCGAAGGTCGCTGGGAGATAGCCGCGGTACACTGGGTGGAGGGCGACAAGAACCTCGCTTCGGGCGAGAGCCTTACCCGTCATCTTCTCTACACGCGCCGTTTCATGAAAGAGCATTTTGGCCTGGCCCCTGAAGATGTTACCCTCGACTGGGAGCCGGATACGTTCGGCCATGCTCTTACCATACCGACGATCCTTTCTCGCGGTGCGGTGAGCAGATACTACATGTGCCGCGGAGGCGTAGCGGAAAAGCCGCCCGTTTTCTGGTGGCAGGGGCCGGACGGCAGCCGGATTCTGGTGAACCTGGAAGTTACCTGGTACAACGACCACATCAGCCCGCACAACGTTCAGGGACTGCTGGCGTTCTGTGAGAAAACAGGCCTGAAGGACTGGATGCTTGTTTATGGTGTCGGCGATCACGGCGGAGGACCCACCAGACGTGACATCAAGTTCAGCCACGAGATGAACTCCTGGCCGATCTACCCGAACTTTCGCTTGGCCACGACCGGGAAGTACTACGAGATTCTCGAGAAGCAGGGCGATAAGCTGCCGGTGTGGGACAAGGAGCTCAATTTTGAGTTTACTGGCTGCTATACCTCGCAGAGCGCTATCAAGAAGAGAAACCGCCTGGCCGAGCATCAACTGGAACAGGCCGAGGCGGCAGCCGTGTTGGCGTATCGCGCACTGGGCAGCAAATATCCTGCGGAGATGCTTCGCCAGGGCTGGATCGATACGATCTTCGGCCACTTCCACGACATTCTGCCCGGTTCAGGCGTGCAAGCGACCCGCGAGTATCACTCCGGGCAGTTCCAGAAGACCGTTGCGGCAACCGGTATCATAAAGACCAACGCGTTTCGCGCCATTGCCGCCGAGGTGGACATGTCCTTTGCCGCCGGCGCCGAAACACCTGACGTTCCGACCATCCGGCAAACCAGGGCAATGGGCGCAGGCGTGGGACGAGGAACGCATGATGGGGGAGTATCGCTTGCCGGACATGTCGATACCTCTTTGCGAGGGTTCGTCGTTTTCAATCCCACTGCATGGAACCGTCGGGAGGTGGTGCAGGTGAGCGTTTGGGACTCCGAGAACGACAATATTCAGAACAAGGCGTTTGTCGTTCGCGCTGCGAACGGCAAAGAGGCTCCCGCACAGCGCATCGACCAGGGCGATTACTGGGGCCATCGCTATGTCGATCTGGCTGTACCTGTTTCCATTCCCGCTATGGGCTATTCGGCCTTTGCAATTGAAGAGGTGGAAAACGATCTTCGCAAAGTCGTTGCTGGTTGTGAGATTGCTCTGCCGGAGAATATCGCCGGCGCAGCAAAGAGTTCGGCAGCGTGGTACAGAAGCGGCGAAAATGCAAATGTCGGCGGCAATGGACTGGAAAATGATTTTCTGGCCGTGGAGTTCGACAATCTCACTGGCGGCATCGTCAAGCTTGTGGACAAGACGACCGGGCGCGATCTGGCTTGCGGCGACAACCATGCCGCCCTGCTCGAGTACATACTGGAGCAGCCGGGGAGTATGTCGTCCTGGTCGATTTATGATCCCAGGAAACGCATCTGCCCACTTGAACTGGAGTTTTTCAAACCGGAATCTACCGGGCCTCACGTCGCGTCGTTTGCGGCGCAGTACAAACTGAACGACTCGACCATATCAGTGACGTACGCGCTAAAAGCGGGTCAGCCCTGGCTTGATATCAACATATCGGTCAACTGGCTGGAACGCGGCGGGCCGGATATTGGCATTCCATCGTTGAGGATGCAATTCCCGCTGGCCCTGACCGACGCCACGGGACGCTACGAGATTCCGTACGGATCGATCAAGCGTGACATAAACGACGGACGGGAAGTTCCCGCCTTGCGATGGGTGGATGTGGTTGGCAAGTCCGCAGGGACCAACGCAGTCGCCGGCTGTGCGCTGCTCAACGACTGCAAGTACGGTCATTCGCTGGACGGCTCGACATTGCGTGTAACATTGATCCGCTCCAGTTACGCTCCCGATCCACTGCCGGAACTCGGCAAACACAATATCCGCTTGGCGCTGGCGCCCCATGGCAGCAAGCTCAGTGTGGCAGACCTGACTCGTTTGGGTGCGGGCTTCAATCACCCATTGCAGGTGGTTGGAACGGACATACATAAAGGCAGGTTGCCGGCCGACGGATCAGATGTTGTGACATGCAGCCCTGCAGGCGTGCTTGTCACTGCCGTCAAGAAAGCTGAAGACGAAGACGCGGTTATCTTCCGCCTCCTGGAAACGGATGGAAAGGCGACGACGGCAACTGTCGAGCTTGATGGCAGCCTCATGGGAAAGGTCGCCGGCGCCGTCGAAGTGGATCTGATGGAACGCCCGATAGCCGGTTCGACAGCCAAGGTTGCTGCCAATGGCTTTAGCGTCAACTTGCCGGGCAATGGCATCGCCAGCGTTAAGGTAACCTTCGAAGAATAGCGTGAATACTGATAGTGCCGTGTCATCCGGCTTTCGCTCCGGATCGCTACGCTTGCCTACGCTCCAGCCGGATGACACGATCAACATCAATACATAAACTTACACACAATTACTTACACCACTCGGCGGAGAGAAATGCCTTGATAATCTCGTTTGCCCTCGATATCTTTTGGCCTCTTTCCGTCTTTTGAAACGAAACCAATCACCAGACACAGTGAAGGAGATTTGACGATGCCCGCGGGAAAACCTGCAAAGAACAACGTAACCCCAAAGACCGCAGTAAAAACACCCCTGCATGGCAAGACGGACTGGTTCACACATGACCGGTTCGGAATGTTCATCCACTGGGGCCTGTATGCCCTGCCCGCCCGACAAGAGTGGATCAAACAGAAGGAACGCATAAGCGACGAGGACTATCGGAAGTACTTCGAGCATTTCGACCCGGACCTGTACGACCCGAAGCAATGGGCCAGGACGGCCAGAGAAACCGGCATGAAGTACTTCGTGATCACCACCAAGCACCACGAGGGTTTCTGCCTGTGGGACACTAAGTATACCGATTACAAGATCACAAATACCCCCTGCGGCAAAGACCTGCTCAAGCCGATGGTCAAGGCCTTTCGCGACGAGGGGCTGAAGGTGGGGTTTTACCATTCACTGATCGACTGGCACCATCCGGAGTTTCCTGTCGATAAACTCCACCCGATGTACGAAGACAAGGCATTCCGCAAGGCCGGCGCCGGACGTGACGTCCGCAAGTATGCCAGGTACCTGCACAACCAGGTCAGGGAACTGCTGAGCGGTTTCGGCAAGATCGACTATATCTTCTTTGATTTTTCCTACCCAGGCGATGACGGCAAGGGCAGGGACGACTGGAACAGCAAGGATTTGATAAAGCTCTGCCGCAGGCTCCAGCCGGATATCCTGATTAACGACCGCCTGGATATGCTGGACGTCCCCGGCGGCTGGGACTTGCGCACACCCGAGCAGTTCATGATGCGCCAGCCTTACATGATCGACGGAAAGGAGGTCCCGTGGGAAACCTGCCAGACCTTCTCCGGATCGTGGGGCTACCATCGCGAAGAGTCCACATGGAAGAGCGTAAAGCAGCTTCTTTACCTGCTGATAGACACTGTCGGCAAGAACGGCAACCTGCTGCTGAACGTCGGCCCGACCGCGCGCGGAACCTTCGACGAACGTGCCGAGGCCCGCATGGCCGGCATCGGCAAGTGGATGAAGCACCACAGCAGGTCAATTTACGGCTGCGGGGCTGCGCCGGCGGATATGCGGTGTCCTGAAGACTGCCGCCTCACCTACAACCCAAAGACCAGACGTCTGTATGTACACGTACTGAACTGGCCTATAAAACATCTGCACCTGGACGGTTTTGCAGGCAGGATCAAGTACGCGCAACTGCTCAACGACGCATCGGAAGTAAAGATCCACGAAACCTCTCTTCCTGACTCTTGGTGGGGCTCTGGGGAAGACAAGTCAAAAAAGACAGCCATCCTGGAACTTCCGACGGTGAAACCCGATACAGATGTAGTGGTCATAGAACTGTTTATGAAATAGGCTGCGTCAAGACCCTTTGGGCCGATGACGCACCTTCTAGATCAAGGCGCGTCATCGCTTCGCTCGACGCGGCCTACAATCTGCGCCGAATACGAATACAAGGGTTCTATCGCGTCGGAATGAGCCGAAGTTCAGTCCAGACGATGGTCTGTTCAGGTTCGCCCGCAGCCTGCTTAATGGCAAGTGTGTTGTGGCCGTCGTCGAGCGCTGCGAGGGGAACGGTGTACTGAACTGCTCGGGCGGCGTCCCCGCCCAGTCCCTTACAGGAAGGGAGATCCGCCACGGGCTTGGCCTGACGCCCGTTGACGGTCAACGCAAACGTCGCCTCATCCATCCCTTCAGCCTTGGCCAGACCGAAGACAGCGACCGCCCTGCCGGTTATCGGCTTCGCACCGATGTTAATTCCGAACTCGCCGCCGGCGTGACCTTTGATCGGTAGTGCTACTCCGTTCGGGAAGCCGCGCGGGACGGTGTCCCGGTAGCACACCGGGAATCGCTTCTCGACAGCCGCGACAAACTCCCGCCCAACGCCCTTTCCGACCAACGTGCGGTACTCATCCATGGAAACCGGCCTGGTCCGGCTGTCCATGAAGTTGAAGAGGTAGATGCCGTCGGCCCCCCGGGCCCAGGCAGAAGCAGCGAAGCCATAGACCGAGCCGAGACTGTTGGCGGTCGGCTCTCCATCGGGCCAGGGCCTGGCATTGTGTTCCAGTCCCGGCGCCACGACAACCTTCCGCGCTGCTTCGCCAAGCCGCTGCTTCCATAGCTCAACCGGAATATCAAAGTCCGATGAGGCCCAGAAGGGACACGGCACGAGCATATCGACCAAGCCGTCCCTTGCCCAGGCTACGCCGTCCATGCCCAGCCCTGCCGCCGCGTCCGGATGCGAAGGAATGCGAACGCTCAGACGGATGGGGTGGCCTCGCTTCGTTGCCCATTCCTGCGTCAGTGCGCGTACCTCGCGCACGAAGGTGTGCAGAATATGCCCTTCTTCACGCTCTGCGCCCGGTGTCAGGTGGTACCCGAAGCGCATCCAGTCGAGTTCGATCCCGTCCGGGTCGTAGCGCTCGAGCAACTCCCGGATGAATGCCATGTTGTGCTCCCTGACGGGTGCATGCGCGTAGTTCAGGGCGCGGTCGGTCCAGCCCCCGCCTTTGTCGTGCGGCACGCGCCAGTATTCGGGATGCTTGCGCCAGAACGTCGAGTGCATGTAGTTGTCTTTTTCCGTGACATTATGCACGTCGTTCATGCGCATGGACAGCCACGGCGATATCCCCCGCTCGCGACAGCGGGAAATCCACACGGAATACGGGTCCAGACCCCGTTCGTGGAGCAGGCGAGCATTGTGAGGCCAGCGTCCTTTCTCGGGCGGAGGCATCTTCTCATCTCCGGTAACGTCCCAGATGGCTTCGCGCGTTTTGCTGCGGAAGCTGGCGCGCATTGCGTTAGGGCACAGGAACAGGTGTGTTACCGCGGAGCCGGCATACTGGTCAACGAAAGCGTGCAGCCCTTCCATGGTCATGTCGCCGGCCTGCCGTGAGCCGTAGAAATGGCTGTTGTCCTCGTTGATAACGAAGACGCTGCGAGCCTTGGCTTCGGCCTCCGCTAAGGCCGGTTCCTCTGCGGCGCTCTTGATATTAGGCGCCGGCCTCTTCGCATTTCCGTCATCGCGGATGCAGGATAACACCGCCAGTATCGTCACCAAAAACAGAAATGCCAACAGCATCACCATATATGGGGGACCCCCACATTGTTGCGCAACGTGAACCATTTAACTACCCCTTACAATTACAATCGGTTAGCAAGTTCCGCGTTTTGGTTCACAATGCCCCGATAATTCCGCAAAGCACAAGGAAGCAAATCCACGCCAGGAAAACGGCTGCGAGGGCGATGTACTTCCAAAGGCGGGGATTGCCGCTTCGGTCCGGCACGTCGTCGATTATGTCCACGGGCTCCGAATAATTCGTCTTCTCGGTCTTTTGCGATGCGTCGGATTTTTTCCCGTCGGCGGACATCGGTCAGTTCTTTCCCTGGAACACTACGTCTGGCCCGAAGGCACGGGCGAAGTCGTACACGTCGCGGAAGTCGTCGATGCTGTCGGTATCGCTTTTTTTCATCAGTTCGCTGCCGGTCAGCAGATAGACCATTCTGCCGAAATCCATCGTCTCGCGGATACCCCACCGCTCCAGCACGGTCGGCGCAAGCAGACCCCACCGCTCCAGCGCCTCGTCGCGGAGGGCTTCGCAAAGTTGCCGACCCGTAACGTGGTGCGGACCTTCATCCCTGGCCTGTTCGCCATAGACATCCTTGACCGCTCGCGCCAGGCCGGCGTGCAGAAACGCAAACGCTTCGCGCGGATAACGACCATCCCGGCAGATGACTTCTTCAAACTTCTTTTCAGGTCTCTCGCTCATCGGTTAATTGCTTCCGTGGGAAAAGCGATGCTGATTTGACCACTTTGGTCCCCGGTTCGAGCAGGCCGAAGCAGCCTCGCTCGCTCAATGACCTCGATTCGCCGCCGGAGACGCCCAGTTGCGCCAGGCCTTCTGCCGCCTTTTCCGGCATGAACGGTTCGAGGCAACTCAACACTATCCTGACTGCCTCGGCGCAGGTGTAAAGTATCGTCCCCAATCGCTCGCGCTGCGACGGGTCTTTGGCGAGTTTGAACGGCGCGGTCGCCTCGATATAGCGGTTCGTCGCCGTCGCCAGCGACAGTACCGCGC
>CAYUYD010000106.1:0-8610 GCA_964449105.1 uncultured Planctomycetaceae bacterium
GAAACCTTCGCATCTAACGGCGGCCTTTACGGCCCGGCCCAGGGCCGGCAGGTGTTTTAGCACCGCGGCTGCGACGTCGGGAGGCATCTGATCGACGGTAACGTAATGGTCCTTCGGGATCAGCAGGACGTGTCCCTCGGCCAGAGGTCCTATGTCCAGAAAGGCGACAGCGAGATCGTCTTCGAGCAGTTTGGTGCAGGGGATTCGACCGTCGGCGATTTTGCAGAAGATGCAGTCCGAATCCTTCATGGCGGGCCTCCCGAAAATAGGCAGCATTTCATGGTCGCTGAAGCGAACACGCCCCAAAGCCGCGAGGAACTACTTTTTCTTTTTCTTCTTTTCGGCTTTTTTATCGCTCTGTTTGCCAGCGTGTTCGACCAGTTGCAGCAGGACCTGTTTACCGGCGTCTCCGATTCGTCTTTCGGGCAGGTGAATAATTCGAGTGTACCCGCCTGGACGGTCGGCGTGTTGGGGCGCGACTTCGTCGAAGAGTTTGGCGACCAGGGTTTTTTCGGCGAGTTCGCCGCTTTCGGCATCCGCTATTGCCCGGTCGCAGAGCATCGCTATGACTCTCCGGCGTGCGTGGAGCGTTCCGGTGCGGGCGATGGTAATGAGTCGCTCGACAAAGGGGCGGATTTCCTTCGCCTTGGCCGTCGTGGTGCGGACCGCACCGTGCTCGATAAGGGATGCAGCGAGATTCCGCCGCATGGCTTTGCGGTGGGACGTCGTGCGGGACAATTGTTTTCCGGCTTTACGGTGACGCATGGTTTAACCTTATTTCTTATACCCAGTAGATGAAAAAATTACTCGGCGGACTTTGCCTCCTGCTGCTCTTCCTGCTCTTTGTTGGAAGCCGCATCGACCTTCATTCCGAGCGACAGACCCATATCCGCCAGTTTGCGTTTTATCTCGCGGAGGGAGGTTTTCCCGAAGGATCGCACTTTTAGCATTTCGGCCTCGGTCTTGACCACCAGGTCCATGACGGTGTGTATCTTCGCCGCCTCGAGGCAGTTGTTCGACCGGACTGACAGTTCGAGTTCCTGGATTGTCATGTCGAGTTTCTTTTGTATTTCGGCGTCGAGTTCGGCTTCGGCGGCGGTGGCGCCGGTGTCGATGATCGCCTCGCCCACCTCGAAATACTGCACGAACGGGTTGAGGTGTTTTCGCATGATTTTGGCGGCCTCAACCATCGCCATATCCGGTGTAACGGTTCCGTTGGTCCAGATTTCCAGGATCAGCCGGTCGTAGTTGGTTCGCTGTCCGACGCGCGTGTTTTCAGTCGAGTAACGAACCCGCGTAACGGGAGAAAACGCCGCATCGACGTAGATTCGACCGATTTCCTGGTCGACGTCGGGGGAAATCATTTCCTCTGCCGGTACGAACCCGCGTCCGGTTCTCACGACCATTTCCATGTCGAACTCGACGTTATCGGTAAGCGTCGCCAGCACGAGTTCGCCGTTGATGATCTCAATGGCTGGGTCTGCTTCGATCATGCTGGCTGTGATAGGTTCGGCTACAGCGCCGTGCACCGTAATGACCTTCGGCTCGGGGGAGTGCGATTTGACAATCAGACTCTTGACGTTGAGTATGATGTCGGTGCTGTCTTCCAGCACGCCCTTCAACGAGGAAAACTCGTGTTCGGCGCCGGCGATCTTTATGCTGACGACCGCCGCTCCTTCCAGCGAAGACAGAAGGATTCTCCGGAGGGAATTTCCCACCGTCGTACCGAAGCCTCTTTCGAACGGTTCAATAACGAACCGCCCGTACGTGGGTGTAGATACTTCCTGATCCGGAATAACGCGCGTCGGTAATTCCAGGCCTCGCCATCGTGCTCGCATTGACTTTGGCCTCCCGCAATAGTTAGTTCAAAGGTTCGCCGGTTTGACACCGGTCTGTTATCTGCTGCACAACTCTACTATGAGGTTGTCTTCCACTGGGATCGTTACATCGTCTCGGCTTGGCATCGCCAGAACAAGTCCTTCCATCTTTGCCATATCCAGGCTGAGCCAGTTCTGCACATGCGGTTCACCGAGTTCTTCCAGCTTCTTCTTGATCAGGCCTTTGGACTTCTCCGAAGGCTTGATTGTGATTTTGTTTCCGACTTCCACCAGGGCCGACGCTACATTTACCTTACGGCCGTTGACGTACACGTGGCCGTGGGTGACGGTTTGCCTGGCGGACGCTCGCGAGGTCGCAAAGCCGAGTTTATAGATGACGTTATCCAGGCGACGTTCCAGCAGGCTCAGCAGGGCGGTTCCGGTGTTTGTTTTCTGCCTTTCAGCCATGCGGAAGTACCGAATGAACTGCCGCTCGAAGACGCCGTAGTATCGTTTGACTTTCTGCTTTTCCCGAAGTCGCAGACCGTATTCGCTGCTGCGTCTTCGTCGCCAGGAGTGGGCTCCGGGCGGGAAATTTCGCCACTGTCGCTCAAGCGGGCACTTGGCGGTTTCGCACCGCGCGCCCTTGAGCATCATCTTGACGCCTTCGCGCCGGCAAAGTCTGCATGATGGCCCTGTGTAACGTCCCATCGTTTGTGTTCAACTCCTTGTAGTTATACTCTTCGTCTTTTCCTGGCTCGGCACCCGTTGTGAGGAATTGGGGTGACGTCCTCGATTGTCGTAATTTTCAGCCCAGCGCCCTGCAATGCGGTGATAGCGCCTTCCCGACCGGAACCGGGACCTTTAACCCGCACCTCGACTTCCGTTACACCCATTTTCTTTGCCCTGTAAGCGGCGTTTTCAGCCGCTCGCTGGGCGGCAAAGGGTGCGCTTTTACGCGCGCCTTTGAATCCTACGTTACCGGCTGCACTCGAACAAAGCACGTCACCGTTCGGATCGGTAATCGTTACCAGTGTATTGTTAAACGTCGCCTTGACATACACGATCGCCCTGGCGCCGACCCGTTTTGCTTTTTTCCGCTCGGTGGCCATCTTATCTCATCTCCTTGACGGATTTCTTACCGGCGACGGTCTTGCGCGGTCCTTTGCGCGTTCTGGCGTTCGTCTTTGTCCGCTGTCCCCGTACGGGCAGGCCTCGGCGATGACGCAGACCTCGATAGCATCGAATGTCGCGCAAGCGGGCAATGTTCTGCTGAACCTGCCGGCGAAGTTGACCTTCAATAACACAGTCGCTCTCCAGCACCGACGCGATCTTACTGAGTTCCTGCTCGGTCAGTTTTCCCGCCTTTACTTGCGGGTCCAATTCCACCTTTCGGCAGATGTCCTTCGCTATAGCAGGTCCGATACCGTAGATGTACCGAAGCGCAACGAAGACAGGCTTGTCGTTAGGAATATCTATACCAACGATTCGCGGCATTATTTACGTCCTCTTATCCTTGCCTCTGTTTATGCTTGGGATTGGTGCAGATTACCCGCACCACGCCCTTCCGCCGGACGACCCGGCAGTGTTCACAGCGGCGTTTTACCGAACTTCTGACTTTCATAGTATCACCTGTACGAAATCACTCGCTGCCGGTCAATATCCGCACCCCGTCAGCGGTTACCGCCAAGGTGTGCTCAAAATGGGCCGACGGTTTTCCGTCTTTTGTAACGACGGTCCAGCCATCCTCTGCGACGAGGATTTCAGGACGACCCATAGCCACCATTGGCTCGACCGCCAGGACCAGGCCCTCTTCCAGAAGTATATCCCGGTCCAGCAGTTCCCGGCTGACGAAGTTCGGTACCTTCGGGTCTTCGTGCATTTCTCTTCCTATGCCGTGCCCGACAAACTCACGCACTACCGAAAAACCTTCGTTTTCCACGTATTTCTGCATTTTACGGGCCACTGCCGACCATAGCCCGTCCACTGTTGCGGACTCAACGGCAATTTGCAGCACGCGCCTCGTAACCGACACGAGTCGCCTTACATCCCGGCTTACTTCGCCGGCGATGAACGTCATCGCCGCATCGCCGCAGTATCCGTCGAACCGGCAGCCGTAGTCGATACTGACTATATCGCCGTTGCGGATAACCCGCTCGGACGGCAAGCCGTGAACCACCTGCTCGTTTATCGAGACGCAGATGGTTCCGGGGAACGGTCCGCCCTGGCCTGGAACACCCTTAAAAAGGGCCTCGGCGCCCAAATCCCGCGTCAACCGTTCCGCCTCGGCGTCCAAGCGCCCGGTTGTAATACCCGGGGCGACCATTTTACCCAGCCGAGAGAGAACCTGATGGACGATGCTGCCTGCCTGTCGCATCAGTTCGATCTCGCGTGGAGATTTTAATCTGATCGCCACGCTATATATTTTCCTTCACTCCGGTCCGCCTACAATCCCATCGCTTCGGCAGCCTGTTGGGCAACCTCTTCCAACGGCGCTGCGCCGTCGAGCCTGATCATCTTCCGCCCACTGGAGGCGTAATACTCAATCACCGGCTCGGTCTGACTGCGATAGGCAGCCAGACGCTGGCGAACCACGGTTTTCGTATCGTCTTCACGCTGGACCAGTTTGGCGCTGCAGGCGTCGCAGACGCCCTCTTTGACCGGCGGGATGTTCTTTACGTGATACACCCTGCCGCATTTCGGACACGACCGCCTGTCCGTAATTCGCTCGACCAGCAGCGACTCATCCGCCTCGATAATCAGCACCGCTTCCAGCGGCAAACCAAGCCGGCCCAACTGCTCATCCAACGCTTCAGCCTGGATTATCGTCCGCGGAAAACCATCCAGAAGCAGCCCCTTTTTCGGGTTCTGCTTTGCAATAGCGCCGGCCATAATCTCCACGACGATCTCGTCGGGAACTAATTCACCGGCGTCCATATAACTTTTCAGTTTCTCGCCAAGGTCGCTTCCTGAGGCGCGTTCGGCGCGGAGAATATCGCCGCTCGACAAGTGCACCATACCGAACTGCTCGACCAGACGTTTTGCCTGTGTTCCCTTTCCCGCGCCGGGCGGACCCATCAAAACCACTCTCATCAGCCTCTCGCTCCCTTTATTCGTCCGCCGCCGCTGAGAAATCCGCCGTAGTTACGCATAATCAATTCGGCCTCGATCCGCTGAACCACGTCCAGCGCTACAGAGACCATAATCAACAACCCCGTCCCGCCCAGGTAGGCAGCGATGCTAAAGGGTATCTTCAGTCCTGATGCCATCACCTGCGGGATGACCGCAATTGCCGCCAGGAAACCGGCGCCGCAGTAAGTTATCCGCTCCATGACACGTTCGAGGTAATCGGCCGTCCGCTTACCGGGCCTGAGACCCGGAATGAACGAACCGTAATCACGCAACTGGTCGGACATGTCCTTTGGACGGAACTGCACCGTCGTCCAGAAATAGGCGAAGAAGAATATCATTCCCACATAGACCAGTTGATAGACTAGGTTGCCCATGTCGAAGGCTTGCGCCAGGAATGCGGTGAAATTGTTGTGCCACACCCCGTCGGCCCACTTGGCCACAGCGTTAGGGAACATCATCAGCGAGGATGCAAAGATGATTGGCATGACCCCGCCGTGATTGACTCGCAGTGGCAGGTACTGTCTTTGCCCGCCATAGACCCGCCGGCCACGGGTTTGCTTGGCCTGCTGGACGGGGATTCGCCGCTGCGCCTGGGTGATGAGGATGGAACCGGCTACGACGAATACAAACGCCGCGATCAGGAATAATATCTTTACCAGACCGATTTCCCCGCCGCCGGCGCCGGTAACTTTAAGTGAGGCTCCTTTTGCCAGAGCGAGAACCGCCCCAGGCATGCGGGCGACGATACCGGCCATGATAATCAGGCTGATACCGTTTCCGATTCCGTACTCGTCTATCTGCTCACCCAGCCACATCAGGAAAATCGTCCCTGCCGTCAGGCCTAAAATAGCCATCAGGAACACGCTCGTCGAATTGGCATAGTCGGAGTACAGGTTTGGCGCCATTACGAATTTGTAGATGCCGACGGCCTGGATAATGCACAGCAGGACCGTCGCGTAACGGGTGTATTCCTGTATCTTTTTATATCCTGCCTGACCTTCCTTCTGGAGTTTCTCCAGCGCCGGAACTACCGTTACCAGAAGTTGGAAGATGATGGAGGCGGAGATATAGGGCATAATTCCCAGCCCGAAGAGCGTACACTGCTGGAGGTTTCCGCCGGTGAACATGGCGAAGTACTCCAGCGCCTGTCCAAGCGCGCCCTGGGCCTGACCCTCCATATACTGACTGAGTGCCGCCTGGTTCAGTCCCGGAAGGGGAATCCAGAAGCCAACGCGGTAGATACACAGAAGCGCCAGTGTAAATGCTATTTTCTTCAGAAGGTCCGGGACGGAGAAGATGTTCTCAATAACTCTTTTAATGGAGGTCTGGGCAATAAATACAAAGTAAAACACCGCCAATACCACCAGCGCCGCAGCCACATAGGTGATTGGTCCGGTCAGGGTCGCGGTCCTGAAGGACTCGGCCGTCAGCGCATCATAGACGCCCTTTCCGCCATTCGCCAGAAGGTACGCAACCACCAGAACGGCCGCCAGGCCGAGAACCTGTCTGAATGTTTTATAAGCCATTGTTCTTAACTACAGACGTTACTTTGCGAACTCGTTGTAATCCTAAAGTTGTTCGACGCTTCCGCCGGCCTGGAGAATTTTCTCCTCCGCCGAAGCAGAGAACGCCTGTACCGACACGGTCAGTTTCTTTTTCAGTTCACCGCGTCCGAGGATTTTCACCGGGCCTCCGCCGGAGCGGACCAGACACTTGCCCGCCAGCGTTTCCAGAACGACGCGGTCGCCGTCGTCGAAGACTTCCAGGTCGCCAATATTGACCACTTGGCATGCCTGGCGGCAAAAGTTAGCGTTATTGAAGCCTCGTTTGGGCATCCTGGCAATAACGGGTGTCTGTCCACCTTCGCGTCCGAAGTTGGACGAACTTCCGGCGCGTTGCCCTGCGCCCTTGTGTCCGCGTCCACAGGTCTTGCCCCGCCGAACTCCTCGCCCGACGCGCCTCGCCGACTTATTTCGACCGGCCTTGCTTAGTATCTCGTCCAATTTCATGACAGCGTAACCCCACGCAGTTCGGCAATCTGCTCGGCACTGCGAAGCCGCTTCAGCGCTTTCATACCGGCTCGGAGAAGGTTTTTCGGATTAGCCGAACCATAAGACTTCGTCAGCACGTCCCTGATACCGGCAAGTTCCAGAAGGGGACGCAGACGGACTCCCGCGATGATGCCCGTACCTTCAGAGGCGGGGATCAGCACGACCAGCGAGGCGCCGGACTTCGCCTTTATTCGATGCGGTATCGTGCTACCCTTCATCTGTATTGCCACAAGGTCTTTTTTAGCGTTTTTGACACCTTTTTCCACGGCGGTAGGTACTTCGTTGGCTTTACCGTAACCGACCCCTACCTGTCCGTTGCGGTTGCCCACGACAACCAGCGCCGCGAAACGGAACCGCCTCCCGCCCTTGACAACCTTAGCGCAGCGGTAGATCTTCACGACCTGGTCTTCTATGGTCTTACCTTCGGAAAAGGTTTCCCGTTTGTCCCGTTGTCTCTGCATCTGTGCCAAGACATCTGCTCCATTCAAGTCAGAATTCCAGTCCGCCTTTTCTGGCTGCTTCAGCCAGTTCCTTAACTCGCCCATGAAAGGCGTAGCCACTGCGGTCGAACACAACTTTTTTGATTCCTGCGCCGACGGCTTTGACCGCCAGCCTCTCGCCGACAACGGCAGCAGCGGATTTGTTGCCACCGTAGCCGATTCCCGCCCGCAGATCTTTTTCCTCGCTGGAGGCCGATACAAGCGTCGCCCCTGCGGTGTCGTCGATAATCTGCGCGTAGATATTTTTGTGGCTGCGGAAAACCGACAGTCTGGGTCTGTCCGCCTGTCCCGTAAGCCGACGGCGAATTCGTTTCTTTCGCCGCTGCCGGCGTGCTATTTTTTCAGTCAAACGCTTCATGTGTTCATTCACCCGGTGGCACAGGCTTATAACCTGTGCTCTGTGTGAACAGGTCAAAACCTGCCCCACCGCCTAATGTTCCTACTCGCCGGTTCCAGCGAAGGCCTTTCCTGTCTTCCTTCGGATATACTCGCCGGCGTAGCGAAGCCCTTTCCCCTTATAGGGTTCCGGCGGTCTGGCCTTTCGCAGTCGAGCGGCAAACTCGCCTACTGCCTGTTTGTCCGGGCCCGAAATGGAAAATTTCGCCGGGTCGGCGTCTCCGCGGGCCTGCGGGGCCTGAACTGTTATTGTCAGACCGGCCGGTATACCAAAAACACACTGATTGGTGTACCCCACCGACAGCGAGACCTTGTCGCCCTGCACCTGGATTCCATAGCCCACGCCGTAAATCTCCAGGCTCTTGTTGTAACCGGTCAGGCATCCTTTAATCATGTTGTCAATCAGTGCTCGAGTTGTCCCGTGCAGCGCCCGCGACAGCCGGTCGTTACTGACTCGCTGAACGGTAATCGTCTTTGCATCCTGGTCGTAGTTCAGGCTGATCTCGGGCCGATGCGTCCAGGACAGTTTGCCCTTCGGTCCCTCGACGCTCACGTTTCGGCCTTCGATGGAGACCTTGACGCCTTCAGGCACAGGTATCGTTTTATTTCCAATACGCGACATATTCCACGAATTCCACGAATTAGCACAAATTTCACGACAGTAGTGTCCCGTTAAAGACGGGCGGATTTGATGTAACCAACAAAATATCATAA
>CAYUYD010000107.1:0-8591 GCA_964449105.1 uncultured Planctomycetaceae bacterium
AGAAGAAGGTCTTCCTGTGTCTCCACGTGCGTAACCGAGGTTCGCGCAGAGTCGATCCTCGGATCGGCAAGTTTTTCCAGAAGAACCCGCCCGATCTCATGTTGGATGAGTTTTCCGATACGTTCCGTTCTGCGATTCATACTGATAATGCCCTGCCGCCGACAAAGAAGAAGAAAGATAGCGGGATTACAGGATTATAGGGATTTGTTTTTTCTTTTTTTTATCCTGTAATCCTAAAATCCCTGTAATCCCGCTATTCTGTCTGTTTTTTCATAAAATCTCGATCTCGTAATCGAGCAGCACCAGAAAGCGGTTCGCCCTGGCGGCATCGACTATTTTGTCCATAGCGCCCCTGATGTACCTTCCGTCCGACCCGACCATCGCCACGGCCAGTACAACCTGCCTGATGCTTCCGACATGATCGACCTCGGCGATTGAAACATTCCACCCGTGAGCGATGCGGTCCTTAAAACTCTTGACAATCCGTCGCTTGTCCTTAAGGCTCATCGCGTCGGGAATCATCAGTTCCAGATGCAGCAAAGCCGTCTTTGTCGCCATGGCGCATCACTCGTCGCCGACCGACGATCATCTTGGCGAAGTCGCCGAAGCCATTTCCACCATCTGATAGGCCTCGATTACGTCGCCGGCCTTGATATCGTCGAAATCGGCGATTCTCAAACCGCATTCCATCCCGTTCCTGACCTCGCGGACATCGTCCTTGAACCGCCTGAGGCTTTCCAGCCTGCGCTCGTCCACGACAACGACGTTGTCCCTGATGAGTCGGATGGTGGCATTTCGGTTAATCAACCCATCGGTAACGTAGCAGCCCGCGATGGTCCCGAGGCGGGAAATCTTGAAGACTTCCCTTATCTCGACCCTGCCTATAATTTCCTCGACTGTCTCCGGGGTCAACATTCCGCGGACCGCCTGTTCAATTTCCTCTATAAGTTGGTAAATCACGCGGTAAGTGCGGATTTCAACGCCTTTTTGCTCTGCCAGAACCCGCGCCCTGTTGTCGGCAGTTACCCTGAAGCCGAGGATAATCGCATCCGACGCCTCGGCAAGGAGCACATCGCCCTCGGTTACTCCTCCGACGCCATAGTGAAGGATTGTGATCTTTACTTCATCCAACTCCAGTTTGCGAAGGCTCACAAGCAGCGCTTCGATTGAACCCTGCACGTCGGCCTTGACAATCAGGCGGACCTCTGCGGAGTCCCCTGCCTCGATATGCTCGAAAAGGTTCTCCAGTGTAGTTTTCGGTGCTGCTGCGAGGCTTTCAGCCCGTTGCTTTAGTCGGCGTTCCTCGGCCACCTCTCTGGCGCGGGCCAGGTCGCCGACCACGAAGAAGCGGTCTCCGGCATCGGGAACCTCGTCCAGACCGAAAATCTCCACCGGCATGGCAGGACCTGCCTGTTTAATCGCTTTCCCGTGATCATCCAGGATGTTTCGCACACGTCCGAAAGCACGTCCGCAAAGGACTATGTTGCCGATCTTCAGCGTTCCGTTTTTGACCAGCAGACCGGTCAGAACGCCCCTGGACGGGTTGCGAGATGCTTCCACGACCCACCCGTCGGCAGGTGCGTCCGGGTCCGCGACCAGTTCAAGCAGTTCCGCCTCCAGCGTAAGTGTCTCAACAAGTTTGTCGATGCCCTCGCCGGTAGTGGCGGAGGTATGCACCACCTCGGTCTTACCGCCCCACTCCCTCGGCTGGAGGTCATACTCCGCCAGTTGTCCCAGGGCGCGCTGGATGTTGGCATTGGGCAGGTCGATTTTATTCAGCGCCACGACTATCGGCACACCTGCCGCCTTGGCGTGGTTAATCGCCTCGATGGTCTGCGGCATCACTCCGTCGTCGGCGGCTAAGACCAATACGACGATGTCGGTCATGTTGGCGCCCCTGGCCCGCATGGCAGTAAAGGCCTCGTGCCCGGGTGTGTCCAGGAAGACAACGCTTTTGCCCGCAACATCGTAGCGGTACGAACCGATGTGCTGGGTGATTCCGCCTTCTTCCTTGTCGGCTACCGCAGCGTGGCGGATGTGGTCCAGGAGCGACGTTTTCCCGTGATCGACGTGACCAAGGAACGTAACAACCGGCGCACGCGGCTCCTGGCGTCCCGGTTTGCGCTGGGTAAATTCTTCTTCCAGCAGGTATTCTGCCGTTTTGACGATTTTAATCTTCAGATTGATGCCTCTGTCGGTCGCTATCAACTGGGCCATTTCGCAGTCCAGAGTCTGATTGATCGTCGCGGAAAGACCTTCACCAAACAGTTTCCTGATGATGGCGTCGATTTTGATTCCGGTGGCGGCAGAGAGGCTTTTGACGGTAATCGGTTCGTCGATTTCGACTTCGCTCACATGGTCGGCGTGCCTGGATTCAGTCTGCCCAGGTCCTACTGAGGCGCGGTGCCGGCGGAGCGTACCCCCCGCTGCTGCGGCAAGACGGGCAGACCTTTCCATGAGGTCGCGGTCCCGCCACTCTCGCAAACCTTCGGTTGATGCAACGCCCTGCCCACCTTTACGGCGAGGACTGTGACGCCTGGCGCCTTTCGCTTTGTCGGCAGCCGGTCCCGTCGTCGCAGCCCCCCGACCTCGCCTCCTGCCTTTGGCGTCGAACGGCGAGGCCTCCGGCGTCATCGTCTCCCCGCCGGCCGGTTTTGATTGCGGACGCCGCCTTGCCGGACGGGGCGACGGTGAAGAGGTCTCAACGCCGTCAAAACGCACGACGCGCGGACCCTGAAGTTTGGCCGGCACGGGAACAACCTGCGGACCGGCGGGCTTGACAACTTCGGGCCGGACCGGCTCGTTCGGAACAACCTTAGGCAATTCAGGTTCTTTGGGTTCGACCTGCTCCTGTTCGACAGGAGCAGGAGCCTCCTCGACTACAACCTCGGCGACCTGTTCAACATCTTCAACAGGCGGCGGCGTTTCGACCTCGGCAACGGCAACGGCGGCGGAAGATTCGGCAACAGCATCAGATGCAGGAGCCTGCCCGGCAGCTTCCTTTTCGATTGGTTTTTTGCGACTGCGACGCTGTGCAGCGGCCTTTTTATGCGCCTTTTCCAGATCGATGTGTTCGGCGTTCTCCACCGCCGTCCCGCCGGCGGCATCGCTGAACCATTCTCTGATAGTCGCCTCCAAACCCGCCGACAGCGCAGCCATGTGGTTCTTGACATCAAGACCCTCGGCGCGGCATTTCTCAAGGACGATCTTGGAAGTAACGCCCATCTCTCTGGCAAGTTCGAATATGCGCTTCGCCAAAACTTCAACTCCCCAAAGCCGACGGATATCTATCCGTCGGCTTTATCTACCGGATTACCGGATTACCGATTACTGATTACTATCTTCAAGTCGTTCATTATTCGTCTTCGCTTCAGCATCACTAACGCGCTCGTCGGTCGCTGCCGATTCTTCGACTACTGTGACGGGTTGTACGGCATCGGGGAAGCCGACGAATTTATCAATATTCTCCGCCGTTGTCTCTTCAGCGACCGTGGCATCGTCGGGCCGGTCTGCCTCGTCCGGCTCGGCAGCCTTTTGTTTTACCGCTTCTTTCTGCGTCTCGGCTATCTTCCTGGCCTGTTCGCTGCACCGACGGATGATTTGCTCGGCAATGGACTTTTCCAATCCGAGTTCCTTGACCAGCGGTTCAAACCCGACCTCTTCAAAGTCCGTAACGTTGACTATTCCAAGCGCGACGATCTGGCTGACGATTTGACCATCGACGCCTTCGATGCCGAGCAGGGTTTTTTCCATGACGTCCATGCCGCTGTTGAACTCTGTCGGCGTGAGTATGTCGATATCCCACTGCGTAAGTCTGGCCGCCAAGCGGACGTTCTGACCTCGCTTTCCGATGGCCAGAGACAGTTGATCTTCGGTTACCACTACGATCCCCCTGCCCAACTCGAAGCACAGGCTGATATCATAGACCTCCGCCGGTTTAAGGGCGTTGGCGATAAGCACTTTCGAGGAATCGTCCCACCGGACAATGTCGATTTTTTCGCCGCCAAGTTCATCAACGATGCTCCTGATCCTGCTGCCTCGAATGCCCACGCAGGCGCCGACGGCATCGACTCTGGGATCGAGGCTGCTGACTGCGACCTTGGTGCGGTATCCCGCCTCTCGCGCCAAGGCGCGAATTTCGATGATTTTTTCGGCGACTTCCGGTACTTCGAGTTCGAAAAGTTTGCGGACGAAGTCGGGATGCGTCCGCGACAGGACGATTCTGATCTGACCAGGCTGCTCGCGGACATCGAGGATCATCGCGCGGACGCGGTCTTCGAGAGAGTGCGTCTCGCCGGGGATTTGTTCGCTTCGCGGGAGAATGGCCTCAGCCCGACCTGATTCGACTATCAGCGACCCGCCTTCACGACGCACCACCCTGCCTGTTATAATCTGACCTCTGCGTTGAAGATACTCATCGTAGATGCTGTCGCGTTCGGCTTCGCGTATTTTCTGGATCATTACCTGCTTTGCGGTTTGAGCGGCAATTCGACCCAGTTCACGCATCGACAGAGCCGTCCCGTCAACAGTAGCGGTAATGCCGCCGTTGTCGCGGTCAATCCGCACTTCGATATCGCCGGCCTGTGCGTTGGCCTTGCGAATGGCTGAAATCATAGCCGCTTCCAGATCCTCGAATACCGTACCGGGGTCTATGTCCCTGTCCTTGGCGATACTGTCCACAAGTCGCAGCAGTTCCTGATTCATGTATCTTTCCTCTTTATCGCAATCGCAACCGCCCTTCGGCGGAAAAAAAAAGCAGGCCCTCTCGCCCACTTTCCAAACCAATCCCGCTTCCCGGCATGTTCCGACGAGTCAGTCGTTCATATCGCCTCCCGACCAATCCGTCGGACATACGCCGACAACCATCCCAGGTGGGTTGGGTATTACCACCGGCGCACGCCGGACGGGCGTGTTCGCCCTATGCAGAAACACCGGCTGTCTCTCCGCTTATACAAAGGTTCACACCAGTATCTCCCGGTTCAAAAACATGGATATTGTTCACATCCAGGTGCATCTGCGCCTGGCTTAACTCCTGAATTTTCTCGTGAGAATCCACACGCGCAACAAGGGCTTTTTCGTTCTGCGTCTTCATGTGGACGTCCTTCTTGTCGCCCAGGATTTCCACAACGCTTACCGAAACGGGCAGGACGTTATCAGTTCCGGCGAAACGCCCTTCGGGGCGTGAAGACATATGTTCGGGCCTGACGCCCAACACGACATCTTTACCGGCGTGTCCGGTCAGAGCCGAGACATAGGCGTCCGAAAGTCGAATCTTCATCCCGGCGCCTTCCCACCACATGCTCCCGCCGGAATTGGTGAGTTTCCCGTCCAGGAAGTTCATAGGCGGCGTCCCCACGAACCCCGCCACGAACCGATTGACCGGCCGCTCGTACACGCCCAGCGGCGCGGCGCACTGCTGGATAACCCCTTCGAGCATGACCACGATCCGGTCGCCCAGCGTCATTGCCTCTTCCTGGTCGTGCGTAACGTAAATGGTCGTCGTACGCAGCCGACGGTGCAGGGCCTTCAGTTCCGCGCGGGTCTCAACGCGGAGTTTGGCGTCGAGGTTGCTCAACGGCTCATCGAACAGGAACGCCTTCGGATCCCGCACGATCGCCCGACCAAGCGCTACCCGCTGTCTCTGCCCGCCGGAAAGGGCCTTGGGCTTGCGATCCAGCAGATTCCCGATCCCAAGAATCTTGGCGGCATTAGATACTCGCTGCCTAATCTCCGCCTTTGGATACTTGCGCAACATAAGCCCGAAAGCCATGTTCTTATAAACCGTCATGTGCGGATACAACGCGTAACTCTGGAAGACCATGGCGATGTCGCGGTCCTTAGGCTGGACGTTGTTAATCAGGCGGTCGCCTATGTGGATGGTTCCGGAGGTGATGTCCTCAAGACCGGCGACCATCCGCAGCGTCGTGCTCTTTCCGCAGCCGCTGGGACCGACTAGAACGATGAACTCACAGTCCTTGACCGTCAAATTCACCGACTTGGCGCCCACTATCCCGCCGGGATAAATCTTAGTCGCATCTTTGAATATCACTTCGGCCATCGCGCATACTCCTGTTTCCAACAGAAACCAATATATGCTGATTTAGCCCTGCAATTATAGGCAGGCCAACATGCCTGTCAAAGAAAAAGTCGGTATAAAAATAATCGCATAAATACACCGGCGTCTTTGATGTTGACGAATCGTCCCTTCAGCGATAATGTTGCCGGTCGATTCATTCGGTAAATAAGGCCCAAAAGCGATGATTGACATAAAGTTACTGCGTGAAGACCCGGACCTGTTCATCCGGGCTGCCGAGGTCAAGAATTTCCAGGTCGATATAAATGCCCTTCTGGATGTGGATCGGCGCATCCTTGCCGCCCAGCAGGAGTTGCAGCAAATCCGCACCGAGCAGAACCAGGCAGGAAAGAAGATTGCCAAACTCAAAGACCCCGAAAAGCAGACGGCAATCCAGGAAATGTCCCGCCTAAAGGCGCGGGCAAAAGAACTGTCCGGCGAGACCGACAAACTCCAGCCTGAGTTTGACCGGCTGATGCTTCTGGTCCCCCAGCCGACCGACGAAGGCGTCCCCGTCGGGACCGACGACACCGAAAACGTGGAAATCCGCCGCGTCGGCGAGGTCCGCCGGTTCGACTTCGAAACAAAAGACCATGTCGAATTAGGCCGGGCTTTGGACATCATCGACGTCGAACGAGGCGTAAAACTGGCTGGTTCGCGGAATTACGTCCTCAAGGGCGCCGGTGCGATGCTGCACCAGGCAGCGCTGCGGCTGGCGATGGACATGATGCTCGCCAGGGGCTATACGCCGATGACCGTTCCGGTTCTGGTCCGCGACGAAGTAATGTACGGCACCGGATACTTCCCCGTCGGCGCCGACCAGACGTACCTCGTCGAACGCGACGGTATGAGCCTGGCCGGTACGGCTGAGGTCCCCCTGACGGCCTATCACGCCGAAGAGATACTCCGCCTCGACGAACTACCGAAGAAGTACGTCGCCATGTCGGCATGTTACCGCAGGGAAGCGGGCGCTGCCGGAAAGGACACATACGGGCTTTACCGAATCCACTACTTCGACAAGGTCGAACAGTTCATCCTCGGCCCGAACGACAAGGACCGGTCAATCGCCTTTCACCAGGAAATCCTCGCCAATTCCGAGGATGTGATGAAGGCTTTGGGGCTGCCTTATCGCGTGGTGAACGTCTGCACGGGCGACCTGGGGCAGGGGCAGGTCCAGAAGTTCGATATCGAGACGTGGATGCCCTCGCGGAACAATTACGGCGAGACGCATTCTGCCAGCCGATTTTACGAGTTCCAGACCCGGCGGCTTAACATCCGCTACCGCGATGCCGACGGGAAGGTAAAGTTCTGCCATACGCTGAATAACACCGTTATCGCCAGCCCGCGGATACTGATTCCACTGCTGGAACTCTATCAGAACGCCGACGGGTCCATAACCGTACCCGACGCCCTTCGCCCATACATGGGCGGAATGGAAAAAATCGAAGCCAAATAAAGGATACGAATCATGTACAAAAAGAATCGAGGATCAACCCGGATCATACTGGCAGGCGGTGGGCTGCTGTCGCTGCTGATTGTCGTGGTAATCATCGCCTCCATGCAAACCAAGACAGCCGAGACCTCCATCGAAGCCAAGCAGCACGTCGAAAAGCAGGTCGAGCAAATCCAGAAGGCGCTGGACGAACACGGGCGGGTTATCAACAGGATGACCGAAGGCTCCTTCGACGTAATCCTTGAAGATATTGGCGAGCAGAAGAACGCCGTTATCGAGGCCGTTTGTTCGCTGAAGCAAATCGACCCCAGGGAAGCCGAAACCCTTATCGAATCGGCCCCCGCCGCCGTTCTGACCGGCCTGACCAAAGTTGAAGCCGAAAACGCCAAAAGGCAATTGGAACAGACCGGCGCAACCGCCCGAATTGATAAACACAAAGACTGACGAACGAGCCGCGACCGTTAGGGAGCGGTCGGACCAATGCGAAAATCTTAATGACCGCTCCCTTACGGTCGCGGCTCGTAAAATCGATTACCCTGAAATTCACACGTTACGGAGTGCCCGCGTGGGACAGAGAAAAGGGTCGCGATGAGGTTCTGGAAACGCAAACTGACCGTCGCCGGAATTGTGGGATGGACTGCATGCATACTCGCACCGCTCTTCGCTTTCGGTTTGATGGACCTAATCGGGGGGCAAGCAGCGATATCTTCCATGCAAAAGCAGCCACAGTCTCCGTTGCTGGGTTGGACGGGCTGGGGAATATGCGCTATGGCCTTACCTTTTGGTGTGCTGGCGGGCTGGCTGGTTTTGAGAGGACGCCGCAACGTATTACGTCAGATTGCTGCGATCATAGTTGGGGTGGTCGTGTGGTTCGCAGTCTTCGCGGTGGAAAATACCATGACAAGGTATGCGTACCCAATATTGCAGGGGGCAGCCCCTTTAGCAATGACCGTGCCTGCGGAAAGCCGGCCAACTAAACCCGCAACCTTGCCGACGACCACAAACATGGAACCTAACGAGCCGCGACCGTAAGGGAGCGGTCGGACCGGGCATCATTGCTCATTC
>CAYUYD010000108.1:0-8444 GCA_964449105.1 uncultured Planctomycetaceae bacterium
TTTCCCAATCTTTCCCAATCTTTCCCAATCTTTCCCAATCTTTCCCAATCTTTCCGAATCTTTCCGAATCTTTCCGAATCGTTCCCATTCGTTCCGAATGGTTCCGGTCCGTTCCGGCAGATTCATCCTGGGCTTTGATGGATTCTTCCATTGCCCGGCGGGAGATGATGACGCATTTTACGTAGATGAGGTCTTTAAGCGTCTGGCCGAACTCGCCCTTTGTCCGTTCGTGCAGGACGAACGGTCCATGGCGTTTTTCATCGGTTTCGATCCATAACGGCTGACCCTTGACCTCGCCGGTAACATAAGAATCGTCAATCAGGTGGAATCGCCACAGGAGTCGTCGGACGGGTTGAGTCCGTCCGGTGAAGACTTTCTCGTTGCGTCCCATTTCCGTCCACCGCCATTCTTTTTCCATTCCCTCTTCGGTGACGACGGCGCGGATACTCAGGACCAGTATCGGCGGGATGTGCCGCCAGCGTTTCTCGCCGGCGACATAGACTTCCCAGTTCTTGTCGCGGGTAGTGAAAATCCCCCCGGGCAGGACCTGGTCGTCCGAAAGGACCACAACCCCCGGCAGCGCGTCGGGCCTGCTGAAACGATCCGCCCGGCCCATGGGATTGACCGCCGATGGTTGACTGGTCGTTGTCGCCGGCATCGTTCCGGCATGTCCGAGCCAGTAGTCCAGATTTGTAGCGGGTTTTGAGGCGGGCTTGTCCGGCTGCGATGAAACGCCCGAAGCAAGGGCCAATCCCAGGACACACGCCAGAATGCACAATCTCACACTTGTCATAACGGTCTGCCCATGCTATCTATAACGCACGAATTGGGTGTTAAAAGCAAGGATTTTTGACACGGGAGAGTATTTATGATCATCGGAGCAGTACGCGAGATAAAGGCAGACGAATACCGCATAGGTCTTACCCCCAGTGGGGCGGAGGTGTTGACCAAGGCTGGTCATACGGTGCTGGTTGAGGCAGGCGCGGGTCTCGGAAGCGGTTTCGAGGATGAGGAATACGTCAGCCACGGCGCTCGCGTGGTCGATTCGGCGGAGGGCATCTGGGGCGAGGCGGATATGGTCGTCAAGGTCAAGGAGCCTCTTTCGAGCGAGTGGCCTATGATGCGTCGCGGGCAGGTGCTCTTCACCTTCTTTCATTTTGCACCCGACAGGAAACTCACCGAGGGTGTCGCAGCGACCGGCAGCGTGGCGATCGCCTACGAGACCATCACCGACGAGATGGGCGGTCTGCCGCTGCTTACTCCGATGAGCGAGGTGGCCGGTCGAATGGCCATCCAGGTCGGCGCGTGGTCTCTGGAGCGTCACGCCGGCGGACGGGGCGTCCTTATGGGCGGCGTGCCGGGCGTCATGCCGGCGAGGGTCGTTATCCTCGGCGCCGGCGTGGTGGGTACGAACGCCGCCAAGATGGCTGCCGGTATGGGCGCGGACGTGCAGATACTGGATGTAAAACTGGATCGCCTTCGCTACCTCGACGACGTGATGCCGGCGAATGTGCGAACGGTCAAGTCGGATCCCGCCGCAATCCGCGCCGCAATTGCAAACGCCGACCTGGTGGTCGGGGCTGTGCTGATCCCCGGCGGAAGGACGCCGGTGCTGGTGTCCCGCGAGGACCTGAAGATAATGAAGCCCGGCGCGGTCATCGTCGATGTCGGCGTTGACCAGGGCGGATGCGTGGAGACGACCCGCCCAACTACGCACCGCGACCCGATCTACAAGGTCGACGGTATCGTTCACTATTGCGTCGCCAACATGCCCGGCGCCGTGCCGCGAACTTCCACAAAGGCGCTGACCAACGCCACTTTACCGTTTGCCCTGGCCATAGCAAACAAGGGCTGGAAGGCCGCCGTTGCCGCCGATAAACACCTCGCCGAGGGCGTCAATATAGTCGCCGGCGAAATCACATACGCAGGCGTAGCCGAAGCGCACGGCATGAAATTGAGCGAATTGAAACTGTAAATTCGTAATTGGTAATTCGTAATTGGTAATTGGTAACTGACGAATTACGAGTTACGAGTTACGAATTACGAGCATTAAAGCAGCAACAGAGAAAGGATGCCGATGCCTCCGGAGCCGATTCTTGATGTCAGCAAGATTGACCAGAGCAAAGTCGCCGTTACGCGCGAGCAGATTTACCAGGTGAATCCGCACCGATATGAGTTCCAGCAACTCGACGGGATATTCTTCGTCGATTCCGACAGGAACATCATGGCCGGTTTCCGGGATATTCGGGACGATGAGTTCTGGGTTCGCGGGCACATTCCGGGTCGGCCCATTTTCCCCGGCGTGTTGATGATCGAATGCGCCGCCCAAATGGTCAGTTATTATGTCCTTACTCGCGGGGATTTCGACGGGTTTGTCGGTTTCGGCGGGGTCGATAACGTGAAGTTTCGCGGGCAGGTTGTTCCCGGCGACAGGATCGTCCTGTTGGGAAGGATGCTGGAGATGCGCAGACGCCGCTGCATCGGGGCTGTGCAGGGATTCGTGGACGGACAGATGGTCTTCGAGGGTACGATTACCGGTATGCTGATATAATCTCGAAATTCGTAACTCGTAATTCGTAACTCACGATTTTATACCAATTACGAATTACCAATTACGAATTACCAATTACGGATTTGTTTGCCATGACCGGCTTACTTTCAAGATTGCGCAGGCATCTGCCCGGACGTCGTCGCCGCCTTTGGCGTTATGTCAGCGGGCGTCGCCGGAACGCGGGGCTGTTTGTCTTTGCACTTCTGGTGCTGGTGGCAGGTGGTTACTGGTATCTGACCAACGATGCCCGCGTGCAGCGAAAGGTAGAGCAATACCTTCATAACCTGACGGGAGCGGAGGTAAAAACGGAATCCGCAAAGTTCAGCCTCTTCGGCGGGATACAGGTCCGCAACCTGCAGATTCAAACGACCGACGGTAAAATTTCCTTCTTTGAAGCGCCTGATGTCTTTATAAGTCATCGCCCCTCTGCGCTGCTGGTGCGAGGCGCCCTCGAACCGACCGGCATTGTCTGCGTCGGCGCGACGGTCAGGCCCGTCCTGGACCTTCAGAGCGGACGGTGGAACCTGCTGATCGCCGACTGGTCGGGTCGGCCCGAAGGAAAAAGAGAAATACCGCTTGTTTCGATATACCTGCGAGACGCCAAACTGGAGACCATCGAAGTACTGGACGGTCATCAGTTTCGCCGGCCTGGCGTGCCGATGAGTATCAGCCTTCTGCCCGATCCGGACAGCCGGAAGTACAATATCATTCTGGCCGATGAAGCGGGAACCATTCAGGGGCGGGGTACGATCGACGCAGCAACCGGTCAGGCGCTTATCACCGGACCGGTGTGGGAAGCGGGACTCGATAAGACGCTTCCCAAGCAGTACCTCGACTGGAAGAAGCGGTACAAGTTGACCTTCAGTCAGCCATGGGACATTACCGTCAGCCTCGGCGGCTCGGCGACGACGACCGGACCGGCTGAAGGTAATCGGTTGATTGTGGTCCTGAAGGATGTCTCCATGGAGTTGCCGCCTGAGGAGGGCGGGCTGAAGTTCGCCGGTGTTTGCGGCAGGCTCGTCTTTGACCGCGCAGGGATCACCATTGAGAACCTTTCCGGGCGGATAGCCCAGGCCGGCGGCGCCGCCTTCACGCTCAACGGACGATATGAAGGATACGAAACCGACTGCCCGTTCCAAACCTCGCTTACGATCAGCGACATGACCTGGCCGGTCGGCGAAGACCTTGCCGGCGTGCTTGGGAAAACCTTCGAAAAGTTCCACAAGCAGATTGAACCGGCCGGAATCGTCAGTCTAAACGCATCGCTTCATCGTGATCGGCAAGGCCGGCTGGGGATGGACGGATGGATCGAACTTAAAAAGGTTTCCCTCCGCCTGCCTTATTGCCCGATCCGACTGGACGAGGTCTCCGGTCGGATTATAGTCAAAGGCGGCGACCTTGAGTTGAAGAATTTGCAGGGGCGACACGGAGAGGCGGTAGTGGAGGTGTCGGGGCGATTGACCGGTCCGGTGGACAGACCGGCTTACGACGTCGCGGTTGTTGCCCGCGACATGCCGATGACGCCGGAATTTCGGGATGCCCTGCCGGAGGATTTACGAGGAGTATGGAATCAGTATTCCCCTCGCGGAAGCGCCGCTTTCATTGTTAATGCGAGGAGCGGCGACGAATCGGACGAACCGACCGTGGATATAACGATAGAATTCAACGGAAAGGCGTCGTTTGAATACGCGGGCTTCCCGTATCGCCTGGAGCGGGTTTTTGGGAAGGTGGTAACTTTGGCGAATGACGTTCGGTTTGTTTCCATACGCGGAAGCGCCGGACCTATGCAATGCGTGCTGAACGGTACTGTGGTCAGGAAGCCCGGTTCGGACGATTTCAGAATAACAGCGGATATTATTGATCTGTCTCTGGATGATAAAGTCGCTCGCGCCCTGCCCGAGAATGTCCGACAGGCGTACCTTTCGTATGGGCTGACCGGGCGGGCCGACATCACACAGGCGACTGTCTGGCGTGAAAACGGCGGGACGGTGAAATGCGATATACCGGTGGTCCTGAAGAACGCCGGTATCAGGCCCAGCCGGTTCCCATATGCAATCGAGCAGGTCAGCGGCGCCGTCAGGATTACGCGGGAGGAAGTTACAATCCAGCGACTCGTAGGATGGCGTGGCCGGGCGAATATAAACATCACCGGCAGCGTACCGGTCCGCCAGAACGCACGCGGCGCGGACCTGGTAATAGAAGCGACGGACCTGACGCTGGATTCAGACCTTCGCGAAGGCCTGCCTGAGGGCGCAAAGAGAGGATGGGACCTGCTGGCGCCGTCCGGCACCGCCAATGTTACGATGAGGATGCTCGGTTCCGCCCGGACTGAAACCGCTCCTGCCGCTACTACGCGCCCTTCACGCCCTTCATGGAGTTACCGCCTGATTGTCCTTCCTCGTGACATGCAGATAAAGTATCGCCATTTTCCATATCCGTTGAAACTGACGGGAGGCACGGCGATCGTTGAGCCGGAGGTGATAACACTGGATTCGTTGAGCGGGCTGGCCGGCGATGCGAAAGTCGTTCTGGACGGGCGGGTATCCACAGTCGCCGGCAGCGAACAGGCCGACCTTCGAGTTCGTACCGATGCGATTGCGCTGGACAAGCAGTTTCTGGCCGCCATACCGAAAAATCTCGTACAAGCACTGCAATTGCATCCCGGCGGAACGGCTGAACTGCAACTGAAGAATCTTCAGATCAGGCGCGAGGTTGCTCCGAAAGGTTCGCCCCCACGTGACGAACTTGCGTGGCGATGGTCCGGTAAAGTTATGTTCAGGGACGCTGTTACTGATCTCGGCATGGACACAAAGCAAATGACCGGATGGGTTGAAGGCGAAATGGCCTGCGACGGACCGGCGGAAAAACTCACAGCCGGGGCGGATATGTTCCTGGAAACCATTGCGGTCGGTCCGCGTCGGATGGAGAAGATCACCGCACGCCTGCACAAGACCGCCGAATCGCCGATGCTGAGGATTGACAAGATTTCCGGACAGGTCTTCGGCGGGCGCGTAGCGGGGTTTGCCCAGGTCCGGTTGACCGAGCCGGCGAAATACGGATTGAGCCTTTCGGTGGAGAATATCAACCTTGCCGAGTTCCTCAAGAATGAGGCGAAGGATCCCAAACAACCCGACGAAGTGGCGGGATTGCTTGCCGGTAATATCCAGTTAACAGCCACAGTCGGCGATCACGCTTCGCGCCGGGCTACCGGTCAACTCCGCATCAGCCAGGCAAAACTGTACAGGCTCCCCATCCTGCTGGATTTCCTGCATGTGGTGAATCTGACCCTGCCGACGGAATCGGCCTTTCATACCGGACAAGTCGATTACTACCTCGAAGGCGATAAACTGGTCTTTCGAGAGATGCACCTTCAGGGCTCGGCATTGTCCATGCTTGGGGCGGGGAAGATGGATATGAAGAGCAGAAAGATGAATCTGACCTTCCTTACCGGTCCGCCGAGGAAACTACCGCGACTGGCTGTGCTGAGCGAGGTGCTGGAGGGCATGGCAAGCCAACTGATGACCGTGCGAGTTACCGGCACGCTGGACAAACCGAAGGTCAAAACCACCGCTCTCCGCAGCCTGGATGCGACGATGCAGGAACTGCTCGAACCGGGGCGATGAAGGGTCTGAATACTCCGTAATAGATAATTTTATGGGTGGCACGGTCAATCTGGAGCGCAGCGGAAGATTGGCCGTGATGTGCGTAATTGGACATTTCACGGCCAAGCTTCGCTTCGCTGCGCTTGACCGTGCCACCCATCGGGTAAGCAAATTGTATTTTAGGAGACTTCTGATATGGCGGATGTAAAAGTTGGAATCATCGGAGGCAGCGGGCTGGGCGATGCTATCTGCGTGGAAGGAGCGGGCGAGGCGATCGGCGTCGGCACGCCGTTCGGAAGCCCCTCGAACGTTATAATCGAGACTGATTGGAAGGGCGTTGCAGTCGCCCTGCTCAACCGCCACGGCCACGGCCACCTGATTAATCCTTCGATGATCAATTACCGCGCCAACGTCTATGCTCTCAAGGCCATCGGCTGTACGCATATAATCGCATCCGGCGCTGTCGGCTCGCTGCGAGAGGAAATCAAACCCAGGGACCTGGTCATACCGGACCAGATAATAGACAAAACCTTCAGGCGGACGCCGACGTTCTTCGATGAAGGCCTGGTCGCTCACGTGGAGTTCGCTTCGCCGTTCTGCCCGGTCCTGCGAAAACACCTGCTCAATTGCGCCGATTCGGTCGCCGCGACGGTTCACGACGGCGGGACCTACGTCTGCATGGAAGGTCCTGCCTTTTCCACCCGCGCAGAGAGCGAGATGCACCGCGCATGGGGCGGGGACCTGATCGGCATGACCTGTATGCCCGAAGCCAAGCTCGCCCGCGAGGCCGAGATTGCTTACGCACTTGTTACCCTGCCGAGCGATTACGATTGCTGGCGGCCTCATCCCGCCGAACTCGACAAGCACGAACTTCTCAAGGAAATCATCGGGAACCTGGTCGAAGCCACTCAGAACGCCGTCGAATTGATAAAGACGGCGGTGGGGCGTTTCGACGAAATCGCCGATGTGCCTTCGGCCGCCCACAGTGCGCTGGGACAGGCGATATGGTCGAACAGGAAGATGGTCTCCCCGGCGACAAAGAAAAAACTCGGCGTCCTGGTGGAGAAGTATCTGTAAACATATATTGTTTAGCGGTCGTCGGTACGACGACCTTCAAGGCGGTCGTACCGACCGCCGCTAAACAGAATTCGGAGAGGCGCATTGATTATCGCCTATCACGCCATCTTTACCACTGATGGAACGTGGTTACCGAACGACCCGCGAGGTTCTTTTTCCGAGAAAATCTATAACGCCGAACTCAAGATGTTGGGCGAGATCAAATACGGAAGACAAGACACGCAACCGCCCGGAGAAACGCTCAAAAGGTTCTGGACTGCCGCTGCGCCGAGACTGTCTCGCCGGCCATATTTCATCAACGATTCAACTCGACCCATCGTGGCGGAGGGATTTACCCAGGTTGTCGAACGCCTCAATCTGACCGTTCACGCCTGCGCGATCATGAACGATCACGCACATATCCTGGTGCTCCGCTCCGGGTACAGGATCGAGTACCTTGTCAATCAGTTCAAAGGTGCAGCGACACGTGCGCTGGGACTCAAAGTTACTCCTTGGACCCAGGGTTGCTGGAAGGTCTTTATCAACGACGAGGAAACTCTTCGCGCCGCGGCGGAATATACTAAGACGAATCCCGTCAAGGTGGGATTACCGCCGCAAAATTGGAGTTTTGTCACGCGACTTTCTCCCGTTTAGCGGTCGTCGGTACGACGACCTAAAATAATCACGACGACCTGATTGGCGGTCGTACCGACCGCCGCTAAACAGACCCTTTCGCATATCCGGGGAATTTGCTATCCTTCCATAACCATGTTTGAGACATTGACAGACAAGTTTTCCGGCGTTTTCCACAAGATGTCCGGTCGCGGCAGGATCACCGACCAGAACGTCAAGGACGCGATGCGCGATATTCGTTCGGCCTTGCTGGCCGCCGATGTGCACTTTAAAGTCGTCCGCGAATTCTGTGAGGCTGTAGTTCAAAAGGCCCGTGGCCAGGAGGTAATCAAGAGCCTCCACCCCAGCCAGTTGATGGTCAAGATCGTCCACGACGAACTGGTTGATTTGATGGGGCCTGTGGATACGCGGATTTACTACGTCTCGCCGCCGCCGACGATCATAATGATGGCCGGTCTGCAAGGTTCCGGAAAGACGACCACCTGCGGGAAACTTGCCCACTACATGCAAGTCCAGGGAAAGCATCCGATACTCGTCGCCTGCGACCTTCAACGTCCGGCGGCGGTGGATCAGTTGTCCATCGTGGCAGAGCAGGTCTCCGT
>CAYUYD010000109.1:0-8386 GCA_964449105.1 uncultured Planctomycetaceae bacterium
TCCAGGCCGCCGTTTCAGTCGGCGTCGTCGTCGGGCTGTTTGTGGCGTGGGTGCTGCTTCGGCTTGGGCGGATTCGCCCCAGTTTCATCGACGCAGCCGACAAACCCGTCACGGACGAACGTGGCAGCGGCGTAGCGATCACCGCACAGGACGGCGTCAACCCGCGAAAGGAAATCCTCCGCGAGGTTCTGTTCCTGGCTCCGGCGATTGTGCTGGGGGCGGCGGCGTATCTTGTCGCGACGAAGGTTCCGGCGGTGAAGGGTATGGTCGATACACTCCTCGGCAAAACCGCAAGCGGAGTAATATCAAAAAACCTGGCATCAGGGATGGGGGCGGTTTTCGGGATGCTCATCGGCGCAGCCTGGATTTGGGGCGCGCGGATATTCGGGACGCTGGGCTTCGGAAAAGAGGCGATGGGAATGGGCGACGTGCACATTCTCGCAGCCGTCGGAGCCGTCGCCGGATGGAAAGTCGCCACGCTTGTCTTTTTTGTCTCGCCGATGTTCGGGCTGGTCTGGGCGCTGCACCTTCTTATCGCCCGCGGAAAGCGAGAACTGCCCTACGGACCCTGGCTGGCGCTGGGTACGGTGGTCGTGCTGCTGTTTTATGATGTACTTATCGTTTTCATAGATCGCTTTTCCGACCTGATTGCGGCATAATGGATAAGCGGATTGCAACAAAAACAAATTAAGATAGCGGGATTATGGGGATTACAGGATTACGGGGATTTTTTATTGTTTTATCCTGCGATCTTTAAAATCCCTATAATCTCGAAATCCCTATAATCCTGCTATCCTTGCTTCATCTTCAGGAGAATCGACGATGAACATGAAATTAATAAAAGGCTACACACTGGCGATTCTGTCCCTTATGATACTGGCGGCTGCGGGCATCCTCATTTTGAATAACCTCGGCGGTGAATGGAAGATGCAATTCTTCTGGAAGCCCGTAACGCTTCGACCGGCTGTCGGGATGCTGCTGGCCGGTGCCGGCGGCGTGATCGTCTGGTACACTGTTCTCAAACTCGTACCGACGGCGGTTGCATCGCTGCGAAAAGGAAAAAAACTTCAGCAGACCCAAAGCGACCATGAACGGTTAAAAAACCTGGAGAACCGGAGTACAATCTCCTGAGTTGCTCCATGTAAAAGTTGACGGGATTTCGCTGTGATTGTAAAAAAGTCCTTGTATAATTCACATGTTCGACCGGGGAAATTAACAACTATGGAAGAAAGGAGTTTCCCATGAATCGTCTGACTGTTTTATCGGTGTTGGCTGTCCTGGCCGGCGGATTGGCTGCGACCGGATGTAATGACAAAACCCAGAAAGAACTGACCGCCCTGAAGTTCCAGTACAACGACCTCCAGTTGGAAAAGAGCGACCTTCAGAAGTCCCTGAAAGTCTCGCAGGACAAGAACGCGGATCTGATGACCTTGCTGGCAACCAGAGAGTCGGAACTGGATGCCGCAAATGCCGAAATCGGCGAGTTGAAGAAGCAGCCAAAGGTGGATGACAAAGCCGTTCCTCCCGACTGGACGGCTATCCCCGGCGGAGCGAAAATCGCTCTGGCCAGCGACATACTATTCGCGCCGGGCAAAGCGACGCTCTCGCAACAAGGCACAGCCAGGCTGGAGCAGATTGCCGCCACCATCAAGACAACGTATCCCGACTCGGTCATCCGTGTGTACGGGTTCACCGACAGCGACCCGATTCAAAAGACCAAAAAACTGTGGATGGACAACCTGGACCTTTCGTCCAACAGGGCGATGGCCGTGGTGCGGTTGTTGAAAAAGTCAGGCATTCAGGCCGGAAAACTGGAAGCCGTCGGTATGGGCGAGACACATCCCGTCGCCCCCAATACGACGAAGGAAGGCAAGGCCAGGAACCGACGGGTCGAAATTGTAGCCGTCAAATAGACGCGCGAATTCACGATTCATGGAAATATTTCCTGCAATAGACCTGCGGGACGGTAAGGTAGTCCGTCTCAGCCAGGGCGACTATGATCGGCAGCAAATCTATGCGACGGATGCGGCTGATGTGGCGGAGCGGTTCGTATCGGCGGGTGCACGCTGGATTCACGTGGTGGATTTGGACGCAGCCCGCAGCGGGAAACGCACCAATACCGAAGCCATCGGAGGCATCTGCCGGACCGCCGGCGTCAAGGTCCAGCTCGGCGGCGGAATCCGCAGCGACGAAGCGGTCGCCGATGCCCTGGCGATGGGAGTAAGCCGGCTGGTTGTCGGTTCGGCGGCATTGAAGGACTGGGCATGGTTCGAAAAACTCGCCCGGCGAGCGGACCTGGGCGGCAGGATTGTACTTGGCCTCGATGCACGAGGCGGGAAACTGGCAGCCGACGGATGGACCGACCAGACCGACCTGACCGTGGCGGAAGTTTCCCGGCGGGCCGGTTCGCTACCCCTGGCCGCTATTGTCTATACCGACATCGAGCGCGATGGTATGCTCACCGGACCTGACCTGGACGGAACAGCCGAAGTAATCAAAGCGACAGGCCTGTCCGTGATCGCCTCCGGCGGGATCGCCGGTCTGGATGACATCGCGCGATGCAAAGAGATCGGCTGTGCCGGCGCTATCGTCGGGCGGGCATACTACGAAGGCAAAATCGACCTGGCCCGAGCGTGCGCATTGGCGACGGGAGCGAAGAAGGGGTAAAAATATTTCTTGATTTCGGCTGTGCGAGGGTGTTTCCTGATTGCTGCAAGGGGCAAGGCGGAAAGTCGCCGTGGCGACAATCAGCCCCCTGCATTGCGGGGGGACCATCCCCGGCGGTGCCGAGGGCTAAGAAGTTTTCGTTTTTCGGGGAAAAAGAGGGTTTTTCTCATAATCGCCGGAGAAGAGGCGGTAGTCCCGTGATTGGACCTCGCCGTGGCGACAAACTGCTGAACGCTGATTGCTTAACGCTTTTTTAAGGATGCAAGATACTCATGACAAAGACAAATGACAGTAAGGTTACAACCGATGCACCACCGGCCAGCGAGACACCGGCCGAAACCGTTCCTGCTTCGGGCGTGCTGGAAATCACCGAAAAAGGCTATGGCTTTCTCCGGCTGGCGGAGAACGACTTTCGCGCGACGCCTGGAGATGTGTTTGTCTCCAAGGATTTCGTCGTCGGGGACCGCCTGCGGACCGGCGTGGTAATTGAAGGCGAAGCCACGCCCACAACCAAGCGAAAAGCGGGACCAAGGCTCCTGAAAATCCGGCGAATCAACGGGCGGGATTATGGCGACTGGTCTGACGTCGTCGCATTTGCCGACCTGACCGTCATCGACCCCCAGCCGCATATGAAACTCGAAACGCCCGGCGGGCCTATGGAGATGCGAGTGCTTGACCTGATCTGTCCGCTCGGTAAAGGACAGCGAGGACTGATCGTCGCGCCGCCAAGGTCGGGAAAGACCATCCTGCTCCAGCAGATCGCAAACGCCATCCTTATAAACAACCCGGAAGTCCACGTCATCGTCTTGCTGGTCGATGAAAGACCGGAAGAAGTAACCGACTTCAAGCGAAAAGTCGCCGGCGAAATCGTCCACTCCAACAACGACCAGACCGTCGCCAATCACGTTCGCATAACCGAGTTCACCATCGAGCGCGCCAGGCGAATAGCCGAGTTCGGCCAGGACGTCGTCATCCTGCTGGACAGCCTGACCCGCCTGGGAAGGGCGTACAACAGGTATATCGAAACCTCCGGAAGGACAATGACCGGCGGAATGGACATCCGCGCAATGGAGATACCCAAACGCCTCTTCGGAGCCGCCCGGAAAATCGAAAACGGCGGGTCGCTGACCATCCTCGCCACCGCTCTGGTCGAGACCGGAAGCAGAATGGACGACCTGATCTTCGAGGAGTTCAAGGGCACCGGAAACATGGAACTGCAGCTGGACCGGCAACTGGCGGAGAAGCGAATCTGGCCTGCGGTCGATATCTCAAGGTCCGGCACGCGAAAAGAAGAACTGCTGATGGCGGATTGGGCGCTCCCGAAAATCCACATGCTCCGCCGCTACCTAAGCCAACTCAATGTAGGCCAGGAAATACCGCAACTCCTGTCGGTGATGGCAAAATTCAAGACAAACGAAGAGTTCCTCCGCCACCTCGACCTGGCAGGGAAAACGTACTAAAAACCAGGGATTAGGGACTGGGGAATAGGGACCAGTCAGAATAAGAAAAGGCGGGTCATAGACCCGATGAGACTCATCGGCTGCGCCTCGACCCAGCCACTTACTAAACAATCCCGCCCGGTTTGGCTCAATATCTCACGAAGCGGATACAGTTCCGGTAATTAGAATAACACTGGCGGAATGGGCACATCCCGTCAATAATTCCAACTTATGGACTTTACTGCCTATCTGAAAGCAGTCCGAAAGAATCTCGCCGACGGCGATGCCACCGAGCACATCCACCGCCCGGCCCTGAAGGCCTTGCTGGAATCGGCGACCGGGGCAATCACCGCCACTAATGAACCCAAGCGGGTCGAGTGCGGCGCTCCGGACTTTGTCGTCAAACAGCGGCAACGCATCCTTGGGTATATCGAGTGCAAAGACATAGGTATCAGCCTGGATGAGACTGAAACGAGAGAGCAACTCAAACGCTACTTCCACGGATTGGAAAACCTTATTTTAACCGACTACCTTGAGTTCCGTTGGTACGTCGATGGGGATATGCGGGCCAAATCCTGCCTGGCCGAAGTTGATAGGAACGGAAAGGTCAAACCATCCGCGAATGGGCCGGCTGAAGTCGGGCAACTGCTCGCCGATTTTCTTGCTCACAAACCTGTCGGAATCAGTCGGCCTAAGGATTTGGCCGTCCGCATGTCCCGCCTGACGCACATGATCCGGGACATCGTCATCGAAACGTTTGCGAAGAATAAAGCATCGAACCTTCTGAAGGGTTTGAGGGAAGCATTGGCCAAAGTTCTGATTCCCGACATTGCTCAAGAGACAAAGACCTCCGAATTCGCCGACATGTTCGCCCAGACATTAGCCTACGGCCTGTTCGCCGCATGTTGCAATCATCCGACCGGCAAACCGTTTGTTCGACTCGGAGCTGCTGGGGAAATTCCGAAGACCAATCCATTCCTCCGCCACCTTTTTGAAACGATAACCGGCCCCGATCTGGACGATGAACCTTACGCCTCGGTCGTGGACGACCTAGTGCAACTGCTGGACGATGCCGACATCCACGCCGTCCTGGCCGATTTCGGCAAGCGCAGCCGGAAACAAGACCCTGTCGTTCATTTTTATGAAACCTTCCTGGCTGAATACGACCCTGCCCTTCGGGAAGCGAGAGGCGTCTATTACACGCCCGAACCGGTGGTCGGATACATCGTCCGCAGCGTGGACAGGCTGCTTAAGAACCGCTTCGGATGCCCCGGCGGACTGGCCGACGAAGCGACCATAACTTATGAGCGGCAAGGCGAAACCGACAGCACCGGAAAGCGAACAACCATTACCGAAACAGCCCCGCGCGTCCTGATACTCGACCCTGCCTGCGGAACGGGAACATTCCTTTATACCGTCGTGGACAACATCCGCGAACAGTTCATTTCCGCCGGAAACGCGGGCTTGTGGAACGGGTACGTCCGAAAGCATCTCCTGCCGCGACTTTTCGGCTTTGAACTACTTATGGCTCCTTACGCGGTGGCGCACTTCAAACTCGCCATGCAGCTGGCAGGGCACGACCTTTCCGGCGCACAGCGAAAGAATTGGGCCTACGATTTCGCCGGCGACGAGCGACTCGGCGTTTATCTGACCAACACGATGGAGGAGGCAGAGAAGAAGATTAAAACCCTCTACGGCCCGTTGCGCGCCCTTTCCGATGAGGCCAACGCCGCCGCCGAAATAAAACGCGATATGCCAATAATGGTCATCATGGGAAATCCGCCGTATTCGGGTCACTCGGCAAATAAGGGACAATGGATAAAGGACCTTCTTAAAGGAACCGACACGCTGACCGGCAGGTCAACGGAGAATTATTTCGAGTGCGATGCAAAACCTCTCGGCGAGCGAAACCCCAAGTGGCCCAATGACGATTACGTGAAGTTCATCCGGTGGGCGCAATGGCGCATCGAGCGGACGGGGGCGGGCATTCTGGCGATGATCACCAATCACGCCTATATGGACAATCCGACATTCCGAGGAATGAGACAAAGCCTGATGAATACCTTCGACGAAATCCATATAATGGACCTGCACGGGAGCACGAAGAAAAAAGAGGTCTGCCCCGACGGCTCGAAAGACGAAAACGTATTCGACATCCAGCAGGGTGTAGCCGTCATGCTGATGGTGAAACTGCCGAAGGAGAATAAATCATGACCGTCAGCGTCGAAATTGAAAAAGGAAAGATTGCCGCCTTCTGCCGGAAGTGGAAGATTACCGAGTTTTCCCTGTTCGGGTCTGTCCTGCGGGACGATTTTCGTCCCGACAGCGACGTGGACGTGCTGGTAACCTTCGCCGAGGATGCGCCTTGGAGCCTGTTTGACATGGTGGACATGCAGGATGAGTTGAAGGAAATTTTCGGGCGCGAGGTGGATTTTGTGGAAAAAGAGGGGCTGCGAAATCCATTTCGCCGGCATCATATTCTCAAGAACAGGGAGGTTATTTATGCAGCCTGACCAGGCAGACGCAGCTTTTCTCTGGGATATCCTCGAACGCGCCCAAAGGATACAGAACTACATGAAGGGCAAAACCTTCCATCATTACCTTCATGATCAAGGGCTTCAGGACTCCGTCGAGCGCTGCGTCGAAGTTATCGGTGAGGCGGCCAATCGTATTTCCGAGGATTTCAGGAAGGCCCATCCGGAAATCTCCTGGCGGCCCATCATCGCCCAGCGACACATCCTCGCGCATGAATATGACGAAATCAGGCCCGAACGGCTTTACAGCGTCGCAACCGTTCACATCCCGGAATTGATTGAAAAACTCCAGCCCCTTCTGCCGCCGCTGCCGCCGGAGGATGAGGTATGACGGCAAAGGTCTTCCATGCGGAACTGTGGGGGAAACGCCAGGCGAAATACGACGCGCTAAACGCCGCCGATATCGAAAACACGACGTGGGAAGAAATTGACCCACAAAGACCATTCTACCTGTTCAAACCACAAAACATCGAAATGCTCGATGAGTATCAAATCGGATGGAAAATCACAGACGTTATGTCCGTCAACTCTGTCGGGATCGTAACGGCACGCGATGGGCTTACAATCGGTTGGACGCCTGAAGAAATCCTTGAGAGGGTGCGGGATTTCGCGTCCCTTTCAGAGCAAGATGCGCGGGAAAAGTATAACCTCGGCAAAGACGCACGGGACTGGAAGGTGCAACTGGCGCAAGCAGATCTAAAGGTAGAAAAGATAAGCAATAACAAGGTATCCACGCTTCTTTACCGACCTTTTGACATCCGTTACACCTACTACACAGGGCAGACGAGGGGCTTTATCTGCATGACCCGCCCGGAAGTCATGCGCCACATGCTGGCGGGGGAAAACGTTGCGCTGATTTCTGCGCGTAGTAACAAATCTCCCAGTCCCGACCACTTCTTTTGCGGAAAGACGATAATGGAAACCAAGTGTGGTGAACGCACTACACAATCTGCGATGTTTCCCATTTACCTTTATCCCGATCCTTCCCATCCGGCCGGCCGGGTGGATGAGTATTGGCCCGCGGGCAAGGATGGTCGTCGGCCTAATCTGAATCCGGAGTTTGTCAAAGAGATAGAGGGAAAACTCGGCCTGAAGTTTGTTTCCGATGGCTGTGGTGATTTGAAAACGACTTTCGGGCCTGAGGATGTTTTTCACTACATATACGCGGTCTTTCACTCACCTACCTATCGCAGCCGGTATGCCGAATTCCTCAAGATAGACTTCCCCCGCCCGCCGCTGACTTGCGACGTGAAACTGTTTGGCAAACTCTGCGGCCTGGGGGCCGAACTGGTCGGTCTGCACCTGCTGGAATCGTCTGCCCTCGGAAAATCGCCTGTGCGGTATCCGGTGAAGGGCGACGACACGGTGGCCAAGGGATACCCGAAGTACGTTTCCAAGGACGGCGGGCGAGTGCATATAAATTCGCAGCAATACTTCCAGCCTGTGTCCGAGGAAGTCTGGGAGTTCCACGTTGGCGGTTATCAGGTCTGCCAGAAGTGGCTAAAGGATCGCAAGGGGCGAAAACTCTCCTACGACGATATTACGCACTACCGTAAGGTCGTCGTGGCCTTGGGCGAAACCATTCGCCTGATGGTCGAGATTGACGCAGCCATTCCCGCCTGGCCGATAAAGTAGCGGCAGGGCAAACCAATTACAGCCGTTTTCCGTTGACGTTTGCGCGCGCAAACGTCAACGGAAAAAACCGCTTTCGGAATAATTCTGAAAAAAATTATCTACCGGCCAGGC
>CAYUYD010000110.1:0-8384 GCA_964449105.1 uncultured Planctomycetaceae bacterium
ATGCAGAAGCAAGTATGCTTCCAAGCGGGTTTGGCGGAAATCCGGGCTGCCGTGTCCCGATGTTGAACTTGTTCATAATGCATCCGATGCCGTGAGTTTCTTGCGCAGAATAGCCGGCCCGGTCGTGCTCAAACCCCTGACCGGCAGCGGCAGCGAACTTGTTTTCCTGTGTTCCGGCGAAGATGAATGTACGGCTGCGTTTGATACGCTGCGGTCTGGATTGGCCGGCCACTCGGATCGGCGACTGTACGCGCCGTATCTTTGCGATGGGAAGAAGGTGTACCCTCGAAAGGTGTTCGTCATCGAGGAGTTTATTCGAGGGGACGAATACAGCTGCGACTTCGTTCTGGAGAGAGGCAGCGTGCAAATCCTTCGTGTCGCCGGGAAAATACCCGATAAGGAACAGACCTTTGGGACGACTCTTGCCTATATCCTGCCGGCGGAACTTCCCCCGGGCCTTGACGAGAAGAGTCTTTGCGACCAGTTGCATAAAGCGGCTAAAGCGATTGGCCTGGATCGGGCTATTTGCATGCTGGACTTTGTCGTCCGAGACAGCCGAGCCTTTATGATTGAATTGACGCCTCGCCCCGGCGGCGACTGCCTGCCGCCTCTGCTGCTGAAAAGCTGCGGAATGGACATCCTCGGATGCGCGCTTGACTTCGCCGAGGGGCGACCCCTGAACCTGTCAAAAAAACCTTCGCAGTGGCGGCATCTTGTCGGTGTTCGCCTCTTCGCAGCGCATAATGGTGAAATCGAGCGGATTGATTCATCGGCTTTGCGCAAAGACCGGCGAGTAGTGGAGTATCACCTGAAGCGAAATCCGGGGCACCGAGTCGTCCTTCCGCCCGGAGACTACGAATCCCGACTTCTGGGCCATGTCATCTTTGAACCATCCGGCTCCGACAGCGTCGAAAACGAGTGCGATGAAATCGCCTCCAAACTAAAGGTCGAAATGAAGACACAGGCATGTGCGACAGCGAGTGCATCCTGAAAACCGCCCGTAAGTCGGACGAGCAGGAACCAGCAGTGTTCGACCCTGCGGAAATCGGTTCCTTTGTAAGCGGCTTTCTTCAGCGGCGGGACGTGTTTCTGCAAACATGCCTCCGGCATGGCTCTCCTCTTTACGTGGTGGAAGAAAGTGTTCTGCTTGAGCGGGCGGAGCAATTCACCGGGGCTTTCCGCCGGGTGCTGCCTGATGTGCATGTTTATTACGCCATGAAGAGCAACAACAATGCCGGGATTATCAAAACGTTCGCGGACGCCGGATTGGGCATGGACGTTTCCAGCGGCGTGGAACTCCGGATTGCTCTGGACAGCGGCGCAGCCGATATTGTCTTCAGCGGACCCGGCAAGACAGACAAAGAATTAACCCTCGCCGTCGAAAACAGCGAGCGGACAAAGGTGCTGATCGACAGTTTCGGTGAACTTGAGCGTCTGCAGCGGCTGGCGGCCCAAAAGGGCGCTTCCGTTCGCACAGGGGTCAGACTGACAACGGACGGCAGCGGGCTATGGCGCAAGTTTGGAATCCCTCTGGAGGACCTGTCGCGATTTCTTGACGCGGCGAAGCAGTGCGGCTGCGTATCTGTTCAGGGACTCCAGTTTCATACGAGTTGGAACCTTAATCCGTGCAACCAGGTGAATTTCATAGCCCGCCTAGGCGATACTCTCGGCAAATTGACCTCCGAACAGCGGTCGATGATCGAGTTCATCGACATTGGCGGCGGATTCTGGCCGGAGCAGGGTGAATGGCTGCTGTCGGACGGCGCCTCTGCCGCCCCCGCTTCCGCCGATGTCTTCGGTGGCACAGGCTTTCAGCCTGTGCTATCCCAGCCTGGAAAGGCTGGGCCACCAAACAGTCGCTACAAGCGCCCATCTACCACCATCGAGGACTTTGCTGGCCGGATCGCCCAGGCAGTGCGGACCTGTTTGTTCCCTTATGTATCCTGCAGCATCTGTGCCGAGCCGGGAAGATGGCTTTGCAACGACGCCATGCACCTGCTCCTGACGGTGGTGGACAAAAAAGCAAAAGACCTGGTTATCACCGATGCCGGCACGAACGCCATAGGATGGGAGCGATTCGAGACGGACTATTTTCCGGTAATCAACCTGTCTCGCCCCGATCTGACCGAGCATGAATGTCATATTCTGGGTTCGCTCTGTACGCCGCACGACGTCTGGGGCTACGCCTATTGGGGAAAGGACATCCAGCCGGGGGACGTTTTGCTGATACCGACGCAGGGCGCTTATACTTACAGCCTTCGCCAGGAGTTCATCAAACCGCTTCCCAAAGTGGTGATGCTGGGCAAACCATGGTAAGCATGTTTGAAACCATAGTTTTTTCGAGGGTCGTACGATGAAACGCATAAAGTCCATGTTGCTGCTTCCAAGTGCGGCTCTGTGCATCTCTCGCAAGCAACTGAAGTATTATGATCAGATCGACAAACCCCCTGAGGTTGGCGATCTGGTTTACGGGACGGTCAGATACCTCGGGTTTCACTCCACGCTGGAGAACAAGGAAGGCCGAATTCACGCCATCAATGACGGCAGCCGGTCTGTGTTCGTTTTTGGCACCCGCTACGCACCGGACGCCTATGAGGGAATCTTACCGGAGCAATTATCGCACGAGGCCGATATGCTCGCCCGCAGCGGCATCGTGGGCATGGTTAAGAGAAAGAACGAGAACATCAAGGACCCCACAAGGATCGAGATACATGGTTACATCTGCGATAAAACCGGCCAGGTGGTAAATACTCGCAATTTTCCCTTAATCCAGGACCCCAGGCAACAGACCAAGACCAGTCGCCGGGCCAAACTGATCCTGGTGGTGGGTACGGCGATGAACAGCGGGAAGAGCCTCACGGCGGCAGCCATTTGCTGGGCGCTTTCGGTCATGGGGCACAAGGTTCGCGGATGCAAGGTTACCGGCACGGCCGGCCTGAAGGATATTCTGCATATGGAAGACGCCGGAGCCTCTCCCGTGGCGGACTTTACTTACTTCGGCTATCCGTCCACATACTTGCTGGAGCAGGATAAGTTGCTGGAGATATTCGACAAACTCGACCTTAAGTATGCGAACAATCCCAGCAACTACTGGGTAGTTGAACTTGCAGACGGGATACTTCAGCGGGAAACCGCCATGTTGCTCGCAACCCAGCAGGTCAAGTCGCGGATCCACCGTCTTGTATTCACTGCCCATGACGCCCTGGGTTCCATAGCGGGCATCGATATTCTGCGAAGCAAGTTCGGGCTGGTTCCTCATGCTATTTCAGGTCTGTGCTCGGCGTCGCCCCTGGCCATCGAGGAACTGAACAACTTTACCGATATTCCAGTGGTCAGCAACACGCAGCGCGACCTGAACCAGTGGGCAAAAATCGTCCTGTAGAGGGATTTTCGATTTTTGTTTTTTGATTTTCGATTTCACAAAAAAACCATCGGAAACAAAGATAGCAGGATTTCAGGGATTACTGGATTACTGGATTTTAAAATAACAAAAGAAAAATCCCTGTAATCTTAAAATCCCTGTAATCCCGCTCTCTTTCTTTTTTTCTTCTTTTTCTTCCATAGGCCCCAATCGAAAATCAAAAATCCCTTCGAATGTCGTCAAAAAAAGGAGTCTTCTTTTTTTCGACACAGTAGGCTGCATATAGGTACATGGATGCAGACCACGTCTGCCAGTCCTGCCCGCACGGTTGACCGTCCTGTGCCCTGAACCATTCGTTGAAACCGAATTCCACTTGAGCCTGCCGGGTCGGCCTCACCAATTGTGTCAGTTCTTCCAATTTCTTCGCTGCCAGGCGATGTCTCCCTGCCGCTACGAGCGCCGCGACGTAGAAGCCGCACACGAACGGCCAGACGCCGCCGTTGTGGTATTCGCCCGGACGGTTGAATCTGTCGCACCGAGGCAACCAGTCCGGGTCTCCGGGCCTGATGAAGGGGAAAAAGTTCGGCGGGAGATTCAGCGAAAGATCGCCCGACTTTCGCATGACCTCGCACTCCGCCTCGACCCACGAGATAATCGCATCGGCGCGAGAGGGCGGGGCGATGCCCGAAAGAATCGCCCAACTATTACCGAGCAGGTCGAACCTTTCGCTGCTATAGACCTTGTAAGACCACAAGGCGTAGTAGGGCTTATGCCTGACGGCTAGGCCTTCATGCACATGTCGGTGCGGCCCGTCGGCAGTAATCGTGAACCGGCTCATCAAACCTCTCAGCCGGTCGGCCTTTTCGTGCCGACCGTAAAGCCGCAGGTACGAGTACAACATTGTATTGACAAATAAACCGAAGCCCACAACCCACTGTTCGTCGCGCCAGTCTGTGGTGGGTTGCTGGGCAACCATTATCCGGTCGGAGGGGCTTTGGTACTCCATCCAGATCATCGCCTTGCGAACCGCATCTTCCAGAAAGTCCTTCTCTCCGGTCGCCATCCGAAAGCAGGCGACGGTAAAAAGAAAAAGCGGCGTCGTATCGCTGGCCCCTCGGTTCTCCGGGTCGTGTACGAGGGAAGGAATATGCCCATGAGGGCTTTGGTTCCCGGCCAGAGTCTCCAGCACGCGCCGGAGGGACGAAGTCAGTTTCTCGTTGCCGGTAAGCAGCATTCCCGGCCCTGCTATCATCAGGTCCCGCGTGTAGGGTTCCGGGTATCCCCATCCGGCGGTTCGAGGCAGGCCGCGATATGGGCCTCGCATGTTATGAAGCAGTACTTCAATGGCGGCTTTCCTGGCCTGTTCAATCGAGTCCGTTCGTTTCTTATCCATTTCAGGATATCCCCAGACGTTCCGATATTAGCGCGAGGAATCTCCGAGCCACAACACGGTAATCAAAGAGTTCGACGACTCTCTTGCGTGCCGCCCGACCGTACCTCTCTCGCAGTTGCGCGTCGGTCATTAGGTCCATCAGATAGTTGGCGATGTCGTGGACGCTGGCTCGATAATCCGCCGTGCGTGCTTTCTTGAATACCACGCGATGTCCGGGCGCGTATCCCGCATCTTCGCCCATGGTCGCTTCCCGCAAACGGATCTCCTGCGCCACTTGCGCCAGCAAAGCCGTCTGCTTGTGGACAAGAGTATCCAGCATGCCCATTGCCTTGATTCCTATGACCGGCTTTCCGCACGCGCCGGCTTCGACCTGGCCCATTCCGAAACCTTCGAGCCGGGATGGTGCGGCGTAGATGTCGCAGGCGGCCATGAGGTAAGGCATAAAGTTGCGAGAGTTCTTTCCGGTTGAGAACGTTACATTCTTCTCGATCCCCAATCGCGTCGCCAATTGAAGATCGGACAGATTCTGCTCCTGTGTTCGTGGTTGAGGCCAGACCTTGCAGACGTATTTCCAGTCCGGGGCCTTGTTATCTATTATCGACAAGGCCTGCATGACCTCTTGCGCGCCTTTGGAGGCAGCGTCGCCGCCGACTGTGAGGATCATGATCTGGTTGTCCGAGACCCCCAGCGCCTCACGAACCGCTCGGACTTTAGGGTCGTTCCGGTCTCGCGGCATGAACGAATCCGTGTCGCACCCCACCGGAAGAACCGCAATTTTGTCCTCATCCAGACCATCGCGGACATAGACCTTCTTGACCCATTTGGAGGTTACCAGGATTAGAGGCAGGGCGTTGAGTATTTCCAGATAGTTGCCTAAGTATCCGTCCACAACCAACCACGGCACCGGCTGCACGCCATACCGCTGCGGATGCAGAACGATATCAGGCGTATGGCCCCAATAACCTATACCGACGACCACGTCGGGCTCAAACCAGCGATAGTACCATTCTTTTTCCTGTGCCGACTCTAAATTCACTGCACAGGCGTCAACGCCTATTTCCTTCAGCCCCGTGTAAAGCAGGTCGCCCTGCGTGGCCAGACCTCCGGGCGAAGGCGGGTAGTCGTATAGCACCAGCACTTTCATGGTAATTACTCCTCTTCCGACATTTCCACTATTTGGAACGCCTCGGGAGAAATACACGCGGAAACTTCAAATGAATCCTCGCCATAGCCGTACATGTCTCGAACAATCCGACGTTTCTCGCACAGATGCGCCTTGCTTAACTCCACGATCATGTCGGCATGAGGACCCGCCTGACAGATATTGGTCCTTACATCACAATCGTAGGCGAATGTCCATAGTTCCCCGCATTCCAGTATCCCATCACGGATCAGATCCAGGACTTCCGTGTGCACATCCTTGTGCCTTGGATGGCCGTATTCGCCGTTTTCCCCGTGAGTTACGCATAAGTCCCATGGCGTTGAGGCCAGATATTTTATGATGCGGCTGCCGATTTCCTTCCTGCGGTTGATTGGCTTGAGGGGGCTGTCGTCGTCAAGGTCGGAAATTAACCCGGTCAGTCCAAGAGACCTGCACACGGATTTGAACTTCGGGCAACGATCCGTGTCATCGGATCGGGAGAGGCTTAAAACCGTCCGGTCCCACTCGGGGTGCTTCAGTATCAGCCCACCACACCAGATGATTTCGTCATCCGGGTGAGCCACGATAATTGCAGCCTTCATAAAACCTCGTCTCCCGCATCAATCGGTCCCAGGACACATCATGCACAAGCAAGGTATCGTTTGTCGGATGCGCGTACAATCTCCACGGCGAAGCCGTAGTCTCATACTAACGGTGATAATTATAGCAAGCGCCGGCGGATATTGCATGTCCAAATGAGACCAGTAGTCTGTAACACGTATTTTGATGGATGCCATGCCCTCACTCGCAGCGAAGCGAAGCGGGTGGGCATGTTTCGTTAAGGCCGTCGAGATGATTGCGACGATTTGTTGCCGTCGCTGCCGTGGGGTCAGTTCCGGCCTGGACTTCCATTTCCGATACGACAACTTCACGCTCCTTCACAAGCAGGCGGGCCTCTGGGCTGCCACCTACTATATCTGCAGTCGTTCGGAATTTGTCGCGCCACCCCTTTCCAATCAGGGTTGTTAACCGGTGAGCCGAAAGGAATTTGATTTCTCCAGGATTGCGGCTATAATCAGGGCTATGAAATGGGCGGTTTGTCAGATTGGGCTTGTTTTCGTGATGGCGATGTCGGGATGTGGGGATGATTTCATTGAACCGGGGCATCCTACAGCAGACGAAGCTTTCCGCTCGCTTCTTGTTGATCCTGTACCCGCATCAATCAAAGATCTACAAGGCAGTGGAGACACCTGGCAGGGCTACAGCATCTATTTACGATTCAAGGCAACTGACGAACTCATCAAGACGCTCGTTACCCAAGGATACCATCCAGCGAAGTGGGACGAGATGAAGTCCCGGTTTGAGTTGCCTTCAGAGTTCAAAAGCATCTTCAAGCCTGACTGGGCCCCCGAAAGCATATCAACGAAGGAATGTTACGAGATGGACAACGTGAAGAACGGCTGGACCCACCAAGGCACGCATTATCTGGTCCTCGACCGGGCCAGTGGTACGGTCTACTTCTACGGCATTGGAGCATGAGCAGGCTTTTTCTAGCTTCGACCCCTTTCCAATCAGGGTTGTTAACCGGTGCGCCTCTCGGCGGGTGAGAGGGTGAGAGTTTTCGGCATGTTGGGCCGAGAGGGCAGGATTGCGGTTAACAGGACGAGAGAATCACGGCGGGCAGCGCGGCGTCGTTCGGGCCGGAGGGCTTCGCAAAAGCCTTTATGACAACGCGATATAAATACGACTTGCAGAGACGGTTGACGGGCGTAATCGGCGCGTAAGAAAAGGCGGCATCTTGCTCGATACCGCCTTTAACCTCCCCGATCTGGACTCGAACCAGAAACCTAGCGGTTAACAGCCGCTCGCTCTACCAATTGAGCTATCGGGGAATATTCACTTTTGACGCATTATACCAGAAGCCTCATCGACTGATACCGACAAACGGCATCGGGACTTACTCACCGCTTGAGCAGATTTTCTCTGATCCAACGCGCTGATTTCATACTTTTTATTTGCTTCTCTCGATTCATTGCGTCGCTTCGCGTCGGATGACTCTCAGTCCAAACCAGTTTCCACGGCCCACTCTTGTGGGTGAATTTGGAGCCCATCTTATCCTGTGAATTATGTTCATTCAAACGCCTTGCCAGATCATCCGTGGAACCGATATAGAACAAGCCTGACGGATTCTCCAAAACATAAGTCCAAAATAGTCCTGATTCGCAATTCAATCTCCCCGACTAGGATTCGAACCTAGCGGTTAATCCCGGCGCGCCGGGACTCGCTCTACCAATTGAGCTATCGGGGAAAACTTTCGCCTCCGCCGTCGCTGACGAGGCCTTACAATACCCTATCCAATCGGTCTCTAAAGTCAAGAACTTTGGCATCCCCTTACAAAAGTTACACTCGATCCCTGCCGATTAACCAACCTGATGGATAGTGTCAAGTATTGTGTGTAAGTTTGATTTTATGCCATCGTGCGAGTTGTC
>CAYUYD010000111.1:0-8362 GCA_964449105.1 uncultured Planctomycetaceae bacterium
AAGTAACACATGGATCAACAGCCGCGCTTTCTAATGACCTGTGTCCAGGCGGCATAACGGAACTAAGCATAAGGAGTGAGAAAATGCTATCTGAATCGGCAAGAACGAAGGCGGAGAACCTGGCGATCGCCCGTTTCCGAATGGGCAAAAGAATAATGGGCTGCAGATGTTGCAGCGAGGAGTTTTACTGCGACCCGCGCAACCCGCAATGCCCATATTGCGGGACGCGAAGCCGAAAGATCCTCAGAAAATTGAGGCCGGTATGAATCCCATGAACCACAGCAACAACACCGGCGACGGTCTGGGCCTGGATGCCCTGGATGCATTTCCGACGACGCCAGCCTTGGAGTTTGCGGACTGGGGCGGCCAGGCCGTGGATTCGCCTGTCGCGCAATGCTCCAAGCAGGCCGGGCAGGCCGGACCGTTCGCTTCGGAGGCTGAGTACCGTTTCTGCAAGGCGGTGGCGGACAACCCCATGAAGCCGTCCAGCTCGTATGCCGGATTGGCCGGCATCAGTTGCAAGACTGCCCAGCCGATCCGCTCCAGACTGATCGCGGCCGGGTACATCCGCCAGCACGTCGTTCAGACCAATACACGAGGCAGAAGCTCAATCCTGCTTGAGCTCCTGCCTGAGGGTAAGGCTGCTGTGGAACTCCATGAACAGAAGGCGAAGTAAGGTCATGGTCGGCAAAGAGACAACCAATCCGGCGCCACTGAAAATCCCGCGGATGCGGGGCGGCCCTTTGCACAACTACCTCGTGGCCAGGGCAGGGGATGTCTTCAGCGCCGACGGATTTGAGGTGCGGATGGAGTGTCCTCTTCATCTCGATGACGGCCGCATAGATTTTGTCGATCTACTGGCTAGTCGAGGAGGCTGCGTCGTTGCCTGCGAGGTGGAGACCACTGCCCGACACGTCCTGATCAACATCGACAAAGCCAGGGCCTTGGCGCTGCCCCTTTTGATAATAGTTCCCAACCGCAAGGTCTATCGAGCGGTGGTCGGGAAGGTCCGTAGCGCCAGTCCGGCAGGCGGCAAAGCGGCAATTATATTCCTTACGCTGTGCGAGCTTCCGCAAGCACTTAGGAATTGCTTTCCCTTATTTTCCCAGGCGAATGTACGGCGGAAAAATGGAAAAATAAAAGGAACCGCACCGGAAAATGCCTCCCAAGAGGTTCCTTTTACCCTAGTCCAACAACTCATTAAGGAGGAAGGTCTATGAAGATTCGCTGGTCCAACATCGTCGTCCTACTCCTGATCGTCTTTGCCCTGGTGGTGGGGATCAAGGCCTATCGGCAAATCACAGAGTTCCTTTCAAACATGGGGAACATCGGTTCCGGCCACAGTTCCCACGAGCAAACCTTTGGGCTAATCGCCTTTGGACTGATTCTGGTGACCATCGTGGCCATCGTCAGGATCCTGCAGGATAACGGGAGGAACAAGCCATGACTCAGATTGCGTTCCATCGCGATATAGGTTTTCGCGAAAATCTGGAAGACACTGGGCGGGCCATGGTCCTACAGGATGTCCTGCCGCCTAAACACGAAGCACATATCCTTGTAATCGCGGATGGCGCCGGTGGCCACGCCGCCGGCGAGGTGGCGGGTGAGCTTGGCGTGAGGGTGGTTTCGTCATGCCTTGTGGGATACATCACCTCCGCCACGGCAGGTGGGGATCCCCAAGCCTTGGGGTCCGAGGCCATCTCCACGGCCTTCCGACAGGCGATGGAACATGCCAATAATATAGTTGTCCTGCAAGCGGGGGCGTCGGAACAGATTTCTGGGATGGCGGCGACGATCGTATGTTGCGTAATCGTTGGCGAAACGCTCCATGTTGCCTGGGCGGGGGACTCACGCGGCTATCTTTTCCATAATGGACGACTCACTCGGCTGACCCACGACCACAGCGAGATACAGCGTCTGCTGGATTTGGGCCTTGTAAGCCCGGCGGATGCCAAGTGCCATCCGCTTGCCCACACCATCAACCGTTATCTGGGTCAGGCCGAGGCCTTTGCCCCGGAAACCTGCAACTGCCGGATATCACAGGGCGACATTGTCTTGTTGTGCACGGATGGGCTCACCGACGTCCTGAGCGACGGCCAAATATCTGGAGAGATCGAAAAGTTCAAGGCTGGGGAGTTTTCCTTCGAGGAACTGCCTGTCCGTCTGGTTGACGATGCGTTGACGGCTGGGGCGACCGACAACATCACCGTCCTGTGCTGTCATTATTACCCTCCAAGTATCCATCCGAATCCAATGACCGAAACGCTGACGGGCGCGTATCCCGTAGCGATAGGAAGAATCTTTCAAAACTGAAGGAGATCTGAGATGTCGGAGCAAAACAGGATTTCAAGCGTTTCAGAGACTGCAAGCACACCTTGTCCGGCTTGTCAGCCGGCCAGGGAGGCGGGCGCCAAGTTCTGTCCCCAGTGCGGTTATCGGCTGGCGCCATTGACAGCGGCCGTGAAACTGCCTCAGCCGGGGGTTTCCTTGCCGCAGCCTCCAGGCCGCCAAGAACCGCCTACGCCCACCAACAAGAACGTTTCGGTGGTTGCGGTCGGAGGGGATGCCGCCGATGGCGACGGTAATGGCGACGAGGCGCCGGTGCAGTTGTTGCAGCACCCGGAAACAGTCCCCCCTGTTTTGGCCGCCAGGTGCGACTGCGGCCGTGACTTGCCTGAGGATGCCGGCTACTGCCCGGGCTGCGGGAAGAAAGTTCCCCAGGCTGAAGCGCCCCAATACGTCATTCAGTGCCAAGACCCTGCCGGAAAACGGTCCCATCCCTGGGCCGGCGGTGAATTGACCATCGGCAAGGCGCCGGATTGCGGCCTGGTCATGATGGGAGACGAATACATTTCCCGCCGTCATACCAGTTTGGTGGCCCGGGACGGTCAGGTCTTCCTGGAGGACTTGGGTAGTTCCAACGGGACTTTTCTGAAGATCCGCCGTCCTGTGGCGGTTGAGATTGGCGACGAGATCCTGGTCGGGACCTGCCTTCTTCGGCTGGAAAGGGCAAACCAGTAGGCCTCTATCGAAGGACCCACTATGGCGGACTACATGAACATCGGAGATTTGGTCCTCGGCCGATACGAGGTGACCGATCTCATCGTCGACGGCGGCCAGGCGAGTCTGGCCAAGGGGATTGACCGAGATAGCGGTCAAATCGTGGCGATCAAACGCCTGCTGGCCACCCCATCTCAGCGAAACTACCAGCAGGAGCTGGCGAGGTTCCAGCGAGCCGGCCGTTTGCGCATCGGCCATCCCGCTGTAGTGGATCCGATCGACTGCCGCCAGGAATCCGGCCGGTGGTACATGATCATGCCATACATTGATGGTGCCACGCTTGAGCAGTATGTTTATGATCGGAGCGGGCGCCTAGATGTCGACATTGCCACGGCAATTATCCGTGAGGTTTCCGATGGTCTATCAGCGATCCACAAGCAGCAAATAGTGCATCGGGATCTCAAACCCGCCAACATCATCATCGACGCCGATGACCATCCCCATATTGTGGACATGGGGATTTGCCGCGATGCCCAGGAAATGACGATTGCAGAGGGCACTGGACTGCTTGGGACGCTGGCGTGGATGTCGCCGGAACAATTCTGCAATCCCGGCGGCGTGGATTACCGATCCGACCTCTATTCTCTGGGTGCGATCTACTACCATCTGCTCACGGAACAGATGGCGGCTCAAGGAGCCGATCCCGGCGCAGTGGCCATGAGCATCTGCAAAGATATCCCGCCATCGCCTCGCCAGCTGAATCCAGGCATCCCCAGGCATCTGAGCGACGCCTGCATGGTGCTGCTGGCCAAGAGGCCTGACCAGCGATTCCAGGATGCCTCAAAGTTCATCGAGGCCCTGGACTTGGCCGACCTTTCGTCCGCTTTTTGTCATTCTTGCGGAACCCAGGCATGCGGCAATGCCAAGTATTGCCACCGGTGCGGCGCGGAACTGGGGGCTTCGGAGGAAGAGTCTTTATGTCTGGCGTGCGGCGCCGAGACGGGGGAAACGGATGCATGTCCGAACTGCGGGCGGCAGTTCAGCCACAACGACCATAGGCTGCTGTTTAACGGGGGCTCTCTGGCCGGCAAGAACTTCCGCATCCCCGAGGGCACTTACGTGGTGGGGCGGAACGAACTGTCACCCAGGGACCAGTACATATCCAGGAGGCAGTTTCAAGTCCAGTGCATCAACGGGAGCGTCCTATTGGAGGACGTCGGCAGCACCAACAAGACTTACGTAAGTGGATGCAGCGCGGATCGGCTGATCCCGCTCTTCGAAGGCATGGAACTCGGCGTTGCGGGCAGTACCGCGACATTTACCTCTAACTAGAAAGGAACCAGAACATGAACCAGATTTGCAAAAAATGCAGCACCAGCAATCTCTCAAACGCGCGTTTTTGCCAGGGGTGTGGAAACGCCTTGGCCGCCACCAGCGCAGGAGGCCGTACGATTGTGCTTCCACCGGCGGGCATGGCGATGACCGTTGCCGACGAAAAGACCATCGTTCAAATGGCGCGACGAACATTCGGCAACGCTCCCGCTGCGGTTGGCGGCTTCACCATGGCCAGGGGCGATCCGGGGCAGAGAGAGCAGGCGGTTCTTATTGTGGATCGGTCTGGAAGCATGGCCGAGGATTACGAGCAGGGTGTTTCCAAGATGCAGGCGGCAATCAGCGCGGCCGTCAACTTCATCGAGAACAAAGGCCGCTTCGACGCTGATGACCTTATCGCCATCGTGGCCTTTAACGAGCAGGCCGAAATCCTCCAGGAATTCCTCCCTATCCGCACTTACAGGCGGAAGATGATCCAGATTCTGCAATCCCTTGAGCCTGACGACGGCACCGACATCAATGAAGGCCTCATGGCCGCGAAGGATCTCTTCGACTGGAATCAGAGGAGGATAGTGCGGCGGATCGTCTTACTGACCGATGGGCACGGTGGCGATCCTCTGGACACCGCTGCCGACCTGAAATCCCGCGGCGTCGTCATCGATGTCGTCGGCATCGGAGACAAGCCATCCAACGTGGACGAGGAGCTTCTCAAGAAGGTCGCATCGGTCATCGGCGGCCAGCTTCGCTATCGCTTCGTCAAGGACAGTCGGACATTGGTTTCCCATTACACGCTGCTGGCCAATAAGACGGCCACAACCTAAAGGAGCCGGAAATGGTGATACTCCCCCTGAACATCCTGTCTGTCATCACCCAATTTGTGCTGCTTGCCATCGATGCGTCGATCATGCTGGTAATAGTCCGGGTGTTACGTCGGTGGCGGCCAAACAGCCTCCTGGTCGCCATCGACAATGCCGGCGCGCCGCTCGTGAATTGGCTTACAACCAAGGCCAATGCTCTCTGTGGAAAGATGCAAAACCGTCGGCAGCTTTCAGTCAGAGGACAGTTGGCGTTGGTCTTGGTGTTGTTGATGGCGTTAAGGTTGATGGTCATTTCGGCCTTTTGCGCGATGAAATGAGCTTGTGCGGGCGAAATGCGATCTTGGATGCCGAAGGTTTTTGACGGATGTCGGTTCTGCATGGTTCGATCATGCGATGGATGGTGATAGTTCCGGTTCGGGCGAGGTGAACAAGATAGGCAAGATTACCCAAATGCATCTGTCAAAGTGCTGTCCTGGTCGGAGATGAGGTAAGTGGCCAAGAGTAAGAGTAATCCTGACGCCGAGAACCTTCTCTGCGATACTCGCGGACGCAAGGGCCGTAAAGGCGAATCCTGGCTTACGGTCCACGAGGTGGCGGAATTGCTGCGAGTCTCTCGGGATACCATCGAGCGATGGATAAACACCGGTCAGCTCCGAGCGGTGAATATCAGCGCAAACTCAAGGACTGACCGCGCGAGTTGGCGAATTCCCAATGGAGGTTTGGAGGAATTCCTACAACACAGATCAACCCGGCCAATAGAGACGCCGAGAAGAACTCCAAGGAATCGGACTCTTGGGATCATCGAGTTCATCAAGTAGAAACAGGCGGATGGTCAGGAGATTGCTGGCTAGATGTAGGCTGCCCGAACAGTTTGTCCCGCACATAGTCAACAACTGCCCGTAGGCGGTGAAGCTCGATCCGCTCCACGTAGATGCCTGACATGCCCGGAATGGTATGCCCCATGATCCTGTGGATGGCGTGCTGGTCCCGTACTTCATCCGCCCATGTCCTGAACGTGTGACGAAGGGCATAAAAGCCCAAGCCCTTTCGCTTCAGGCCGAGTTTTCTCAGTATCTTGTCGAACTCCTCACGTACAGCATCAGTTCTGGTAACTGTTTCAATATTGCCATCCTGGCTCCGATGGACATAATACCTAACCCAAGGTCTTCCAAATACCGTCAAGAAAACCAAGCCCTTTGTTTCCTCACTGTTTTCGTTAGCAGGCACGGGTCTCCTGGCGATAGCCTGCTTTAATGCATCGACAGTCTCTGGCCACAAGGGAACTACTCGCTCAATCCCGTTCTTAGGCCGCGGAAACTCAATAACAGCCTTATCAAGGCGAGTAGCGTTGGCCGGAAGCTGAGCACAATCCGTGCTGCCAAAGCCGCCGTTGATGCCCAGAAGTATCATGGCACGGAGTGGGATTTCTGCTAATCCAAGCATCGAGCGAACTTCAGATGGTTCAAAAAGTCTCTCGCCATTCTGGATCCTGCTTTCGCTCCGCGATTTTCGCTTAGACGTTGCCGACGGGCCCTTGAAGGCCTTGCCGAAGTTGATTGGATGCTCAATTAGCTCCGTGTCATAGGCGTGAGCAAAGATTGCCTTTACGATCGTTACGCTGCGATCCAAGGCATGGACACCAAAACCCTTGGTATGGCCCAAGCCATTGCGTGTCAGTTTCCGCCGGTACGCTTCGAAATCAACAGGGCCAAGATCTTCCACAATGCGGCCGGGACCTACAAATCTTGCGAAATCTTCAACTGTGCGTCGGCAGGCGTCAAACCAATACGCCGCAATCTCCCGCCCTTCGATCCGTCCTTGTTGATGTGTCAGAAACTGATTGCAAACGCCCTTGACGGTGACGCCATCTGCGGATAAAGTATCCGGTGGCCGTCTTCCGGCATGAAGGTCAGCGGCAACCTGAAGGTAACGGTCGAGGGCTGCTTGGAAATCAGCCCAGACACCGAAGAAATGGACCTTGCCGCGGATTTTCTTGCACCACTGGCCGTTGTTGTGGGCCGTGAGTGGAAATGACGGATAAGGCTTGCGTGGCTTCTTTTGTCTTGTGAGATTGGCCATGATAGGTTCCTTGATGATGTTCCGGTCCATTGATCTTGTTGCCGGTATTATAGCACCAAGGCCGGTTGTCGTCAAGGTTGTCGTCAAGAATTTGCGAGTTTCGGTCGTGTTATCTAAGAGCTTTTGTTAAAGCAAGTTACGCCAGCGTAGCTCAACGGTAGAGCACGGCTTTTGTAAAGCCGGGGTTGTGGGTTCGATTCCCTCCGCTGGCTGTAGGAATTAAGGGAATTAACGGGGCCGAGCCAATCCACCATCGCCGCCCTGGGCGAACTGGCCGGACAGGTCCCGCAAGGGATGCTGCGCATCGTTACCGAAGACATCCTCTCTGCCATCTTCTCCCGCTTCTGCGTGGGAAAATAACAACCCTGATGATGTCCACGAATTACACGAAATTAGAAGTAGCGACTGTCTTGATTTTCAAGCAATTTCTGTTCTCCACGGCTGATTATTTTTCAATACCGGCGCGCCGGTATTGAGGATCGTCGGGAGTTTCCGCATGGCGGCAACAAGTGCTACGATTTTCCTCTTGCCACTTTCCACGAGCCGTAAATAGTAGGCCCGAATTACCGGATTGTATCTGGTGGCGACAAGCGCGGCCATGTACAGGGCATTACGCACTGTGGTTCTTCCACCGCCAATCATACGACGCCCGCGAAGCGTGCCGCTGTCACGGTTGATCGGGGCAACGCCGACCAACGAGGCGATCTCGCGGCGGTTGAGCCGGCCAAGTTCCGGCAGCTCGGCCAGCAACACGTGCGTTGTGACGGGACCAAGTCCCGGCACGCTTTGCAGCAATTCGGCCTTCTCCACCCAGGCAGGAGAGGACTGGACAAACTGACGGATCATCCGATCCGTTTCGTCCAGTTGCTTGTCAATGGCCTCAAGCACGGCGTCGATACTAGCGGCCACCATGTCATTGCCGGCGCGATGACGACGATTCTGTTCTGCGCCGCGCATCTCCACCAGTTGGCGCCTCCGGGCTACGAGAGCCTTGATTTTACGCTCGTTTTCATCGCCGACGCTCCTTGCCGGAGGTTGAATGCGCTGAGCGAATGTGGCCAACACTTCGGCGTCGATGCGGTCGGTTTTGGCCAGGCGTCCGGTAGCCTTGGCAAAGTTGCGTACCTGGCGAG
>CAYUYD010000112.1:0-8286 GCA_964449105.1 uncultured Planctomycetaceae bacterium
GGCACAGGGAATAATTTCTTTCGGCGCCAACCAGTAACCGAAAGGAACTCCACATGTGCCCGTATCCATACTATACAACAATGAGAGAATCTAAAGACCCAAAAATCCTGCGGCTGCGGATCGTCCAGTACGCCGACCGGCACGGAATCAAACCGGCTGCCAGGTTCTTTTGCTGCACTGTCAGCACCGTTCGTAAGTGGTTCCGCCGCTTCAACGGAACCCCCAGCAACCTTGATATTGATATAACCATAGCCGCAATTCTTCCTGCCGCCGTCAGTATAACGATCAAATATCGCACGCCACTTGCCGCCGCTGCGGTACCGCATCCATTCCCGACGATCACTCACATCAGGCGGGGCCAGCCACACCCACCACCACTGCGTCGGCTCGAACGGCAGCAGCGACAGCAGGTCCGCATCTCTTTTGTTGGTCCTGACCCATCCGCGTGCTTTGCGCATCTTTTCGACCTTGAAACAGTTCGACAGCGGAACGTCATCAGATCTCAGACCGGCCTCGATCATCAGATCGCTTCCGCGGGGTCCTTCGGGCTACCGGCGCAGCCGCTCTTTCAACTTTGCTTGATCCCCGTGATCGAGTCTTTCTCTGACGACGACCTGTCCGTCCATGCTGCGGAGGGTTACATCGCGGAACTTATAGTGGACGTCCATTCCGCCGGATGCTACATTCTCATGCGTCTTTTTCATGGCTGCTCTCCTTTCGGAGTCTTTCGAGGTTAGAAAAATAATTTCCCGAAAGAATAGGCTATCGGAGGCAGCCTTTCATGGGATTACTCAACTGATCTCCTTCCGGGATCACTATGTCCCTGGAAGGTTTATCGGCAGATCAGGGGTTATTGGGATAGGCTCTTAGTCGAAAATTCGTCCGTCAGGCAGTTTGGCCCTGACCGGTGCGCCGGCGCCACCGGAGCCAACTGCCGCCGGAGCGATTGTGGTCGATCCGACATGTGCGGATTCGGTTCCTGCGGGAGTAACCGCAGCACCGGCAGGCAGGACGGGCTTGTCGGGGCACAAGACCTTCTGTCCGGGGCGAAGTCTTGTGGAATCAAGTCCGGGATTGGCTGACGCAATGAGTTTCCAGTGCTTTCCATCGCCATAGACAGTCTTCGAGACATCCCAGAAGCCATTGTCTCCCTTTTTGACGATGTAATATCGTTTCCCGGTGAGCGAATCGGCACCGGTAGCCCCACTCCCCGCCGCAGCAACGGATGCGGAGACCGAAGCCGAACCGGCGACGACGGATTTCGGCGGAACATTAATCGTCATGCGCGGACGAAGGTCACTGGGGGAAATCTTGGGATTGGCCTTTTGAAGATGGGTATGCAGCGAACCGTCGCCCCACAGGTTCTGGGCGATAGTCCAGTACGTATCGCCGTCCTTGACGACATAGGTTTGCTCCGTTCCGACAGCGGGCCTGACCGTAGAGGCTGTACTCTCCGTCGTCTCCCGTCCAAACGCGGTCCTTCCCGGCCTGTCGGGCACGTCGCCCCACTCGCCTGACGTCCCCGCCGGGTAGGCGGTGGCGCCTGTGGGAGTCGTGGTGTCATCAGCCGGCTTGGGTGTTACAACCGGCTCGTGAACACCATAAGCGGGGCGGATGAGCGGATCCGTTTGTGTCAGAACGGGGGGCGGGTCCGTAGTTACGACGACGTTGGTGTCCTCTGTCCTGCCGGGAACTTCTGTGCCTACCGTGCCGGGCGCCTTCTCTGCCGATGAGCCAGGGCGGAAAAATACGACCCACACCAAGCCTATACCGATAAGAATAACCGCTATTGCTATACCAACCTTGATGTCCGTTCGCATGATTGTTACTCCTTTTCCATTTTCGGGTTCGGCCCCGGCTGCGACTGTGGAAGTGGATTATACCCCCCGCGCCACAGACAAACAACAAAAATTAAATTCCTGAATTTATTCTCATCCACCCGTGGGCGATTGACGCATCGTCAGGCGGTCTATACACCGAATTAGCCGGGAGCCCGGGCCGGACGAACGGCGGTCCAATCAGGGGTTGTTGTAGGTGAACCTGATTCCCGATCCGGCGACGCTGGTTCTTCCGGGACTGGGCGGGACGGCGTCCTTCTCTCTCCGCCGACGTCGCAAATAGTAACGAGCAGCAGGCAGGGATAAATAATACCAGACGCACAAAGTTTATGCGGTCGAGGCTCGTAAGGTGCTCCCCATAGGGGCGGGTTAACTTTGTGCGCCGGGTATAAGCCCAGCCATTCGAATGGCCGGGCTTGTCCCTGTTCGATTTTTATCCACAGCCCACGGATTCTTTGGATTCTTTCTCCTTTCTCCGTGGGCTGTAGGGTAATACGACATAAGAGAATGTCGAATATCGAACAGAGAATTTTGAATTTCGAGGTGAAAAAAACATCTCTCAAAGGCGACTTGTTTCTTTTACTTCAAAATTCGACATTCCGTGTTCTATATTCAATATTCTCTTTTATCAGCAGGTAATATACAGCCCACCACGGTCGCCACGGCGATCAGGACGACTCGCCTGTGGAGAGGTGTAAACCACGTGCATGGTTCAATCTGTAAACTATGTAACCGGTTTGGACCACCCGTTGCCGCAAAGCACTACCTCCAGGTTACGGATGAACACTTTTCCAGGGCGGCGCAAAAAGCGATGCACTTTACGGCGCAGTACCCTGCCGCAACAGCCCGCACAGACTCGCAGGCCGAACCCACCGTAACCACAAGACCCCGTGATTTGCGGGGCTTTGTGAATTATTGCAACTCCTTGCTGGATAATCACTTACCCCCAAGGGGAGTCGAACCCCTGTCTCCAGGATGAGAACCTGGTGTCCTAGGCCACTAGACGATGGGGGCGTCTGTGGGGGTGAAGATGCTATCAGACCTCGCTTGACCGGTCAAGGTTTCCGACAGGCCCAAGGGATTTATTGCAGAGCGGTCCCTTCGGGCGTAAAGTATTACCGTTATGAACCTGCGAATAATCAAAACGGACGAACCCCTGCGCGACCCGGCAGTGGGGGCCTTGCGGGACAAACTTCGCGCCGGCATCGTAGCCGACGGGACTGGACGGGTCGATGTGCCTGCCTCCGTGCGGGAGATCATCGCCGATGTCCGTACCCGCGGCGACCAGGCCGTTATCGAATGGACGAAGAAACTCGATAAGGTCGAACTGACGAGCGAAACGCTACGCGTATCGGCGGATGAAATATCAGATGCTCACGCCGAAGCCGATAAGGACTTTCTCGCCCTGGTTTGTCGGGCAGCGGCGAACATCCGTCGATACCAGGAGCACATACAGATTAAAGCGCCTAGGCCGCTGAAGCGGGCAGGCCGACAGTTGGGCGTGCGATATACACCGATCAATCGCATTGGCGTGTACGTGCCGGGCGGGCAGGCGGTCTATCCCTCGACCGTCCTGATGACGGTAGTACCGGCTCATGTTGCGGGCGTCGGCGAAATAGCCATTACCTCTCCGCCGACCTGCGACGGCGACATTAATCCGATGGTCCTCGCCCTGGCGGCGGAACTCGGTGTAACCGAGGTCTATCGCCTCGGCGGGGCGCAGGCCGTCGCAGCCCTCGCTTACGGAACAAACTCGATTCGACCGGTCGATAAGATCGTCGGGCCGGGAAACGCCTTCGTAGCCGAGGCCAAGAGGCAGTTGTTCGGGCGGGTGGGTATCGACAGCATCGCCGGGCCTAGCGAGGTGTTGATTATCGCCGATGAGACTGCCCGGGCCGACTGGCTCGCAGCCGACATGCTCGCCCAGGCGGAACACAATCCCGGCTCGGCAGTGCTGGTAACGACATCGGAAAAACTCGCCGACGAAGTAGTCGCTTCGGCGGCTGAACAATTACCGAAACTGGAGCGGAACTGCGTAATCGAAGCGGCGCTGGAAGATTACTCCGCCATTATCGTCGTGCCGGACATTGACGCCGCCTGCAAGGTTGCCGACGATTTCGCGCCCGAGCACTTGCAGATAATCACAGCCGACGACGAATCAGTCCTTGCGAAGATTCATAACGCTGGTGCGATATTCCTGGGCGCTAATACACCCGTGCCCCTGGGCGATTACTACGCCGGTCCGTCGCATGTCCTTCCGACCGGCGGGACGGCGAGGTTCTTCGGGCCTCTGTCGGCCAACGATTTTCTCAAGGCATCGAGCGTTATCCGCTACGATGCTGCCGCCCTGGCTGAAGACGCCGACGACGTAATCGCCTTCGCCAAACGCGAAGGCCTGACCGCGCACGCACGGGCAGTGGAAATAAGGAAAAAATAAGACTGCCACAGAGGCGCAGAGAACACAGAGAACGAAATAATAAAAAATAAAAATCTTTTCTCTGTGTCCTCTGTGGCCCAAGGTTTTGGAATGAGTTACTTTCGGAAAAATATCGAGAAGATGGTCGGATACGTTCCCGGCGAGCAGCCGGGGGCGGGCGAGCGGGTCATCAAACTCAACACCAACGAGAACCCTTATCCGCCCGCACCGGCTGCGCTGAAGGTGCTTGCCGGTCTGGATAGCGAGGCGCTTCGTCGGTATCCCGACCCGTCGGCTACGCGATTTCGCAGGGTTGTCGCGGAGGTCATCGGCGTTCCGCTCGATTGGATTATCGCCGGCAACGGCTCGGATGAGATACTGACGATGATCCTGCGCGCCTGCGTCGGTCAGGCCGATACCGTCGCCTACGCGATGCCGACCTACGTCCTGTACCGGACGCTGACGCAGATTCAGGCAGGGCGGTGCGTCGAAGTTCCTTACGAGGAAGATTTTTCACTCCCGGCCGACGCCCTGGCCGAAGCTGCAGCGGCTGTTACATTCGTCGCCAGCCCGAACAGCCCGTCGGGAACGGTTTATTCCGTCGAACAACTCGACGCCCTGGCCGGTCGCATCGGCGGCGTGCTCGTGGTGGATGAGGCATACGTCGATTTCGCCGATGGCGACTGCCTGGAAATCGTCCGCCGGCGGGAAAACGTCATCATCCTGAGGACGCTTTCGAAGGGCTATTCGCTTGCGGGTCTGCGTCTGGGCTTTGGCGTCGGTTCCCCGGCGGTACTGGAGGGGCTTTGGAAGGTCAAGGACAGTTACAACGTCGATGCCGTCGCCGCAGCAGTGGGCGCTGCCGCCTTCGCCGACCAGTCGCATAAAAACGCCAACGCCGAGAAGGTCAAGGCCTCTCGCGCGAAACTGGCTGAACAATTGACCGGCCTGGGTTTCCGTGTCTGGCCTTCGCAGGCGAACTTTCTCCTGACCCGCCCGCCGAAAGGCGACGCCGAAGCAATCTACAAGGCACTCAAGGCCGGCGGAATACTCGTCCGATATTTCAATCAGCCAACCCTGAACGACAAACTGCGAATCAGCATCGGAACGGATGAGCAGAACGCCGCGCTGGTTCGGGCGATAAGGGAAATCACATGACAGCGAAAAAACGCACTGCCACAATCAAACGCAAGACCAAAGAGACCGACATCGAACTGACTTTGGACCTTGACGGGTCCGGTAAGGTCCAGGCCGCTACCGGCGTGGGGTTCCTCGACCACATGCTCGACCACCTCGGAAAGCACAGCCTGTCGGACATTACCGTCCGGGCCGGCGGAGACCTTAAGGTTGACGATCACCACACCACAGAGGACGTCGCCATCTGCCTGGGAGAGGCGCTGGCCAAGGCGTTGGGCGATAAGGCCGGCATCCGCCGCTACGGGTGGGCGTCGGTCCCGATGGAGGACGCCCTCGCCGACGTCGCACTGGACCTGTCGGGCAGGCCTGCGGTCGTATTCAACGTCTCGTTCCTCGGCCCGAAAATCGGCACGTTCGACGTACAATTAATCGAGGAGTTCCTCCGCCGCTTCGCCGCCGTTGCCGGGATGAACCTGCACATAAACGTCCCCTACGGCGCCAATGACCACCACATCGCCGAGGCCATTTTTAAAGCCGTCGCCCAGGCGCTCCGCACCGCCAAGTCCCCCGACCCCGCCCGCGCGGGTGAAGTGCCCTCGACAAAAGGAACGCTGTAGTAAATCTCTGAAGCGAAGCATATAGGAGATGCGGAAATGCCTAAATTTGACTTGTCCTCGCTGGTCGGATTCCTGCTGCTTCTTGTGGTAGTGCTGATGTGCGTATCTATCTTTCGGAAGGCGGGCTACTCCTGGTGGATGGGACTTCTGATGATTGTTCCAGTCGCCAGTACAGTTGTCTTTCTGTTGCTGGTTTTCTGCGACTGGCCTGTCCACCGACAGTTGAGGTATTTCAAAGTCCGATCCGGCGATGCTTCGGATGAAGATGCTTATGACGTGCTGGGGGATGCTTTCCGTCTTGAGCGTAAAGGGCAATTTGACGCCGCCATGGAGCGATATCAGGAAATTGCTACCTGGTTTTCAGACCGGCCCCCCGGCCTGGATGCAGAGAACTACATTCAGACCCTTCGCACAAAGATGTGAAGCACCGCTTACATCCGCACCGGGATGCCCGCTGCGGCCAGGTGCTCTTTCATCTGGCGGATGGTGAACTTTCCGAAGTGGGCGATTGAGGCGACCAGTATGGCGTCGGCGTGGCCTTCGAGAATCGCCGCCGAAAGGTGCTCCAGTTCGCCGGCTCCGCCTGAGGCGATTACCGGAACGGATACCGCATCGGCAATCGCGCGGGTCATGGGGATATCATAGCCGGCCTGCGTACCGTCGGCGTCCATGCTCGTCGGAAGGATGGCGCCTGCCCCCAGTGCGACAACCTTTTCGGCCCATTCGACCGCGTCGATGCCCGTCGGCTCGCGCCCGCCGCGAACCATCACCTCGAAGCCCGAAGGCAGCGAATCGTTCTTGCGCGTGTCGATAGCGACGGTGATCCGCTCGGGGCCGAACTTCTCGGACGCTTCCCGGACGAGGTCCGCGTTGCGGACCGCTGCGGTGTTGACCGAGACCCTGGCGGCTCCGACGTCGAACAGCCGCTGCATATCGTCGGTGCTTGCGATTCCGCCGCCGACAGTCAGCGGGACGGAGATTCCCTCTGCCGTTCGTTTGACGGCATCGGCCATGGTCTTTTGCCCTTCGACGGTGGCTGTGATATCGAGGAAGACCAGTTCATCTGCCCCGGCGGCGCTGTAGGCGGCAGCGGTCTCGGCTGGGTCGCCGACCTCCTTGAGTTCCACAAAATGTACGCCCTTGACCAGCCGGCTGTCCTTGACATCCAGGCACGGTATGACCTTCTTGTAATCCATAATCGCTTCCTTATGAAATTACCGGAGTGAACCTACCGGTGACCGGCTGAAATGTCAATGAACGCGGGCTACGCCGCTCCTCACGAAAGTGTTCCCAATTCCTCGTACATTGCCAGGATATTTTCGACGGGGACATTGGCCTGGATGTTGTGCACCTGGCAGAAGACGAATCCGCCGCCGGGCGACAGGTCGTTCACCCGCCGCCGGACCTCCTGCCGCACATCGTCGGGCGTGCCGCTCGCCAGAACGTGCTGCGTATCGCACCCGCCGCCCCAGAAGACCAAATCCCTGCCGAACTCCGCCTTCAGTTTCGCTGAGTCCATGTTCGCCGCCGAGACCTGAATGGGATTCAGCGCATCGACGCCTATCTCTATCAGGTCGGGGATTAGTTCGTATATCGAGCCGCAGGAATGCAGCAGGATGGGTTTGCCGCTTTTTTCCTTGATGTATTGCCATAGTTTTTTGTGGTATGGCTTGACCATTTCACGATACAGGTCGGGCGAGATGAGCGGACCGTTCTGGCTGCCGAGGTCGTCGTTAACCTGGATAATCTGGACGTATTCGCCGATGGCCTCGATATATTTGTCAATCCTCGGCAGATACGCCTCCACCTGCCGCTCGAAGTAGCGCCGGGCCAGGGGCTTGTTTATCATCAGGTCCATCATGAAGTTTTCATAGCCTCGCATAAACTGACCAGCCATGAAGACATGGACCCACAGATTGCCTACGATCGCGTAGTCCGTCTGGTCGTGGAGTTTTTTTGCCTTCGCCCGCAGGTCGTCGAAATTTTCATCGTTGCAGGCCGGCCAGTCGAATGATTTGAAGAAGTCCATACCGGCGTCGATGTCCTCGACGGTTTCGGCCTTTTCCAGGGGGAAGAAAACCGTGTCGAAATACAGGCCGCCGGCAGGGCAGCGGGCGACCACCGTGCCGTCATCAGCCAATTGAACGGTGTCGCCGTTGTCGAGTCTTTTCAGGTTCGCCTTTGCGGGGATTTCGGCGGCTGAACCGTCCGGCAGCGTCCATCGTTTCCATTGTTTCGGCTCGATGAGCAGGAGGATTGCGTCCGAGCCGACGGCTTC
>CAYUYD010000113.1:0-8276 GCA_964449105.1 uncultured Planctomycetaceae bacterium
CTGGAACTCCATAAATGGCCTCTGCTTATCGCGCGGAAGCAATTCCCTGACGACATGATGTCCGTCGAGCGGATAGAGCGGGATCAGATTGAACGCGATCAGCGCCAGATTGATGATCATAGTGAATGAAAGCATGAACGCCGCGATACCAATTGGCGTTGCGGGTGAAGCCGCTTCCGGGTTAACCATGACTCCTGCCGCCGCCATGATATTCAGCGCGACGGCTGCAAGGACGACCAGCAGCAGGTTCATTCCGACGCCGGCCAGAGAGACGCAGATGTCACCTATCCGGTAAGGTCTGAGCCGGCTGAAATCGACCGGTACGGGCTTGGCCCACCCGAACGGGCCGAACAGCAGGCACAGCGTGCCCAGCAGGTCCAGGTGCGCCAGCGGATTGAGCGTAACCCTGCCTTGAAGTCTGGCGGTGTTATCGCCGAACGCCATCGCCACACGAGCGTGGCCGTACTCGTGCAGAGTCAGGCTCAACAACACCGGTACGGCGATGAGGCCGATTCCATATAACTGTTGCGGACTCATGGCCTTCTTATTACTTGACCGGCGATGAATCGGCAAGCCATAATAACCGGACCGAAATGTCCAATGACTAATCCGGCTCCTAATCTCGAACTTGCCCGCAGGGTATTGGCGGCGGAGGCAGAATGCGTCGGCGCACTGGCGGGGCGGATTGACGAACGTTTCGCCGCAGCGGCTGAAGCGGTTTATAAATGCGGCGGGGCGGTCGTCCTTACCGGTATCGGAAAGGCCGGCATCATCGCGCAGAAGGTTTCCGCCACGCTCGCTTCCACCGGCACGCCGAGCATCTTCCTGCATCCGGTCGAGGCCCTTCACGGCGACCTGGGACGCGTTCGACGCGACGACGTCGTGATAATCCTCTCGCACAGCGGGACTACTGAAGAAATCATTCGCCTGGTGGACCATCTCAAGGCCCGCGGGGCGCGCCTGATTGCGATAACCGCTTCGGACGATTCGCCCCTGGCCGAGTACGCCGACATGGTCCTTTGCTACGGCGACGTGGACGAGGCCTGCCCGCTTGGTCTGGCGCCGTCGGCATCGACCAGCTGCATGCTTGCCCTGGGCGACGCTCTGGCGCTGACGGTAATGGACATGCGAAAGTTCTCGCCGGAGGAATTCGCCGCGTTTCATCCGGTGGGGGCATTGGGAAGGAGCCTGATGAAGGTCGAGGAGGCGATGACCTTCCGAAGCGGAGAGCGGCTTCCCGTCGCTGACGAAAACGAGACGGTCCGCCGGGTTTTGACTGATGCTGAGAAAGTAAAACGCCGAGCCGGCGCGGTGCTGCTGGTCGATAAGTCCGGCAGGCTCACAGGCATCCTGACCGACGGCGACCTGAGGCGAAGGATTATCCGGGACGGCGATGCGTTTCTCGACAGGCCCGCCGGCGATGTGATGCACCGCAACCCGAAGCATATCCGCGCGGGCGAACTGGCAAGTAAAGCAATGGCTGTTATGAACGAGTATCGCATCGACGAACTGCCGGTAGTCGATGACGAGGGTAAGCCGATAGGTTTGCTTGACGTGCAGGACCTGGTGGGGCTGAAGGCGCTCGGACGTGGACAAAAGTAATCATAATCCAACCAAGATTGAACTGCTGGTGCTCGACGTTGACGGCGTCCTGACGGATGGGCGAATTATCCTTGATGCCGACGGGCGCGAGATGAAGTGCTTTCACGTCCTCGACGGGGCGGGGATGAAGTATTGGCAGCGGGTCGGAAAGCAGATTGCCATCATCACCGGAAGGGAAAGCCCAGCCGTTGCGCATCGGGCGACCGAGCTCGGCGTCAAAACAGTCAGACAGGGCGCGAAGGACAAATTGCCCGCCTACGAGTCGATCCTGTCCGAACTGAAATTGACTGACAAACAGACGGCGGTGATGGGCGACGACCTGCCGGATCTGCCGATGATGAAGCGGTGCGGTTTTGCGATTGCACCGGCCAATGCCGTCCCGGAAGTCCGCCAGGCCGCGGCGATGGTAACCGAAAACTCCGGCGGGCATGGGGCAGTCCGCCAGGCAATTGAATATATCCTGAAAAAAATGGGACTGTGGAACCAAATCCTGCAACGATATTAACACGAATTACACGAATTAGCACTAATTTTACGAATGTCCCTTTGTGAAAAAAATAATTTGTGTAATTCGTGTAATTCGTGGAAAGAAAAATGAAAAGGCGACTGAAAATACTGTTCGCGACGTTCGGGGTTATACTGGCTGCCGTTGTTTTGTATTCCATTGTCAGCGAGAAGAACATTCCGCTGCCGCTGCGGCGCGACAAACCCTCCGCCAGGTCCGCCGCCGGCAGGCTGGAACCGGTCCCCGAAGTAGGCGATGTAGCCCCCGTTCTGGGCGTCGTGATTTACCAGTATGACGAGCACCACAACCTCCGGGCAAAGTACACAGCCGGAAAATCGGAAAAAGTCGGCGATAAACTTTATCTGACGGACCCGAAGGTCCAATGGTATCAAAGCGACGGCGAGACAATTATCATTCAGGCCCAGCGAGGGATAATCACGGCCTCCGAAGCCGCCGGAAAGTGGAACATCCGCAACGGCCTGTTGAGGGACAAGGATAAAATCTGTATCACCATCGACCGCAACCGGGATGCCGATCCGGACCGCCCGCCGCTGGAACAGAGGCCTGAAGATGCGGTCCGGATTTACGTCGATAAAGAGGTGCGTTTCGACAACGACCTGTTGACAATCGAAGCCGACGGCGATGTAAGCGTTTTGGCTAAAGAGGCCGATATTTTCGGCGAGGGTCTGCGGATAGCATGGAGCGAGTTGCCGCGCCGGCTTCGGGAACTGCGGATAGTACGAGGCGACCGCATGGTAATCCGGGAAGGGCAGGATAACTTCATTAAAAGGATGTCCCTGCCCGGCGGTGTCGGACCGGCCCGGGATGCCGCGACGAAGCCGGATGGTTCCGCCTCCGGGCCCGTGGCAACGAAGCCGTCCATCGCACCGACGACCGCGCCGGCAAGTGCGCCGGCGACTGTCCCCGCCGGTTCGACAGGGCTTGCCGCAGGCGAACCTGCTCCGATTATGCCGGATACTTATGTGGTTACTTTCAGCGACAACGTCCTCGTAACCAGCGGCGACAGGCAGATAGAAGGCGCAGATGAACTTCGTCTGGTGCTCGAGTTCAAAAGCCCTCGTCGGCAGGAACGGCAGGAACGGCAGGAACGGCAGGAACGGCAGGAACGGCAGGAACGGCAGGAGCGTCAGGAGCGTCAAAGCAGCAGCCAACCCGCAAACCCGGAGAGAGAAACATCCGCAAGCACACCCGCCGAAAGGACGCCGGCAAGCAGACCGGCTGACGTCCCGGACGCGACGACCCAGCCGGTCCAGGAAACGGTCGTAACCTGGACCGGGCCGCTTGTGGTCAAACCGTTCAGGAGCCGCGGAAAACCGATCCCGGATCGTTTCGACGTAACGGCCGCCGGAAAGACCCTGGTGTTGTCCGAAGGCAAGAGCCAGGCCGTTTGCGGGAGTTTCCAGTTTCACTCACCGGGACGTGGGGGCGTACTGGTCGGCACGCCCGACGAGCCGGTCAAACTGACAATGGCAAGTGGAGAACGGATTATCGTTCCACTGGTCAGGTTCGACAGCGATACAGGCGATGTCAATCTGGACGGGCCCGGGCAGATGTACCTGCCTCGCAGCGCATCGGTGGGACTGTCGGCGACGCGCCCGGCCGAAAAGGCCGACGGGGGCGAAGAGCGGCAGGAATTAACCATAACCTGGAAGAAAAACGTCGTCGCCTCGCTGGGCAGGCGGCAGATCGAAACCTCCGAGGGCGTCGAAAACGAGGATTTCCTGCGCGAAGCCGTTTTCATCGGCGACGTGGACGTCCGGCAGGGCGAAACGCAGAACATGAAGGCAGAAGAACTTACGGTGAAGTTTCACCAGCCGGTATCGGACAAAGAACCGGTCAATCGCATATCATCCCTCCACGCCGTCGGTAACGTGAACATGAACGATACCCAAAGCGGAGAGTTTGTAAAATCGCGGGTACTGGACGTTCAGATGTCCGATCCCGGGGAAGAGCGGACGTATCCCCGAAAGGCTGTCGCCACCGGCGACATATCGGCCAGGCAGGAAAAAAGGGAGATAACCGCCGGGAAAATGCTGGCAATAACCTTTACCACGGAGCGGGACGAAAAGACCGGAAAGGTCAGGATCAAACCGATGCAATTGGACGCGGCCGGCGCTGTAAAAATTATCGACCGCAGCGAAAACGAACCTGTATTGGTCGAGGCCGAAACGGTAACGAGCGACCTGTCGGCCAAAACCGCAATACTGGAAGGAAAACCAGCGACGGTCAGGCATAAGGACAACATCATCCGCGGCGATAAGATTTTCTTCAATCAGTCACAGGAGTCAGCCAGTGTCGCCGGTCCCGGAAGCCTGCGTTTCTACAGCGACAGCGACATCAGCGGAAACAAAGTCGATCAGCCCAGGCCGGTGGACATCGTCTGGAAAGAGAAGATGAACTACCGCGGCAAAGACCGAACCGCGATAGTTGCCGGCGAGGTGCATCTGGAAACCGCCGGCGATGAACTGGACTGCGAAAATATGCAGGTCGTCTTTTCGCCCGCCCCGGTCCCAACCGCTGCCGCCCCGGCTGCCGAGTCGAAACCGGTGGAGTTTGCGAGTTTCCGTCCGCGAAGAATCGAGACGGTAGTGGCCGAGAAAAACGTCCGCCTGAAATCGCGGCGCGAGGATAAGGACGGGTTCCTGCTCCAGCGCGTGCAGTTGCGGTCGGAGCACATCATATACGAGGCAGACAGGAGCGTGCTTACCTGCCCCAAGGCCGGTACGTTGAGCACGGAAGACTATCGCCCGCCGGAGAAAACGCCGGCGGACCGGCGAGGAGACGACCTCGCCGGCAGTATAGATCGCCCGTCGCAGTCGGCATCCCGGTGGTCCGAGTCGATGAAGATGGACCAGACCGTCCGGACCGTTTGGATGTCGGGTAAGGTGCGATTAGTTCATCGCAGCGGCGAAAACGTGGTTTTGGCCGAAAAACTCAACGTCCGCCCGTGGGGGAAATTACCGGCTGGTCGCAAAACCCAACTGGATTGCGAACAGATGCAGGCCCGGTTTGCCGCTCCTGAATCCGCCCCTGCCGGCAGGGCCGACCTCGCCCCGTCCGGGCCTGCCGTCGGACCGCTGGACTTCTTCGACGCTACCGGAGATGTGAACCTCGAAGACGGCCCGCGCCAGGTCTTCTGCCGGCGGATCCTCTACCAGCGAATCAGCGACATTGCGAATATCTGGGGCTCCCTGCCGGGCGAACCGGTAAAGAACGCCATTATGTACTATCGGGATGCGCAGCGAGGCGTCCTGGACAGTTGGAAGAGTCCCAAACTCATCTGGCACCGCAAGAACAACCGCGTCGAAGCCAAAGATGCTGATGTCCGCGGCGGGAGGTGAGTAGTTTGGCATTGGGCACTCGGCATTGGGCATTGGCGGCACTGGGTTTGTGAGAGTTGTTTCTGTAATTTCACGATTCAATAAAATCGCAGAATTATAAAGGCAAGACGTACAACAACCATCGGCTACCAATGCCAAATGCCCAATGCCTTATTTATCAATTCCGCCTTCGGCGATGAGGACGTTCAGCAGCGTCCGCTGGAAGTGCAGACGGTTTTCCGCCTGCTCGAAGATGGTTCGAGCGTGGGTCTCCATCACGTCGTCGGTTATCTCGAATCCACGATAGGCCGGCAGGCAGTGCATGACGACGGCGTCTTTCGGGGCTGAGGCGAGGAGTTCGGCGTTGACCTGGTAGGGTTTGAAAGTGGCGAGTCGCTCGTTTTTTTCGTCTTCCTGTCCCATCGAGACCCACGTGTCGGTATAGATGATTGACGCGCCGGCGACGGCTTCGTGCGGGTCGCGGGTCTGCGTGATGTTCGCTTCGAACTGGTCTTCCAGTTCGTAACCTTCCGGGCAGGCGATGGCGAATTCCATCCCCAGTTTGGCGCACAGCGTCGCCAGTGAACGGGCTACATTGTTTCCGTCGCCGATGAAGGCGAGTTTCCGGCCTTTCAGGTCGCCGAAGATTTCCATCGCCGTTATGGCGTCGGCCATTGCCTGGCATGGGTGGCAATAATCGGTCAGCGCGTTGATTACCGGCGTAGAGCAGTGCTCGGCCAGGTCCCGGACCGTATCGTGGCTGAAGGTTCTGGCCGCTACGGCGTCGCACATCCTGCCCAGTACAGCCGCAACGTCGGACACAGGTTCGCGTTTTCCCAGACCTATGTCGGCGTTGGTCAGGTTGATTGCCGCTCCGCCGAGTTGCACAATAGCGGCCTCGAAACTCACCCGCGTTCGCAGCGACGGTTTTTCGAAAACCAGCGCCAGCACTTTTCTCCGACAGGTGGCCGGGAGTTCGCCGGCGCGGAAAAGTTTCTTATCCGCAACGGCCTGCTCCAGAAGGGCCTTCAACTGCTCGCCGGAGAAATCCGCAATGTTAATGAAATCTTTCATCTGTTTTTTCTTTTCCCTAAACCCTAAACCCTATTCCCTAGTCCCTAATCCCTATTTGTGCACCACTGTTCCGATGCCTTCGTCGGTGAAGATTTCCAGCAGCAGCGAGTGCGCGAACCGCCCGTCGATGATGTGTGCCCGTCCGACGCCGGCGTCCAGTGCTCGCAGGCAGGCCTCTACTTTCGGCAGCATTCCGCCGACGATTGTTCCGGCATCGATCATCTTTCGGATTTGCTCCTCGGTTGCATCGCTGATTCGGCTGTCGGGGTCGGACTCGTCGGCGCGGATGCCGTGGGTGTCGGATACGACGACGAACTTATCCGCCTTCAGGGCGGCTGCGACCTCGCCGGCGGCGGTGTCGGCATTGCAGTTTAGTTTTCCCCCCGCGCGGTCGCGCGCCAGCGGGGACAGGACCGGTATCGTGTCGGCCTGGCAGAGAAGTTCAATCAATCGTGAGTTAACCTCGTCGATCCGTCCGACCAGACCGATGTCGATCTTTCGCCCGCCTTCATTGAGGAACAATCGTTCACCGAACAGCACGCAGCTGCCGAGCGTGTGCAGGGCCATGGCCGAGGAACCCATATTCTGAATGGTCGTTACGATCTGCCGGTTGATTTCGTTGCACAGGACGTGCTCGACGACGGTCAGCGTTCGCTGGTCGGTATATCGCCGGCCCTGGACGAACTGGACCTCCAGACCGCAGGCCTCCATTGCCTTGCTGATGGCCTTGCCTCCGCCGTGAACGATTACAGGGCGCATACCGACGGTGTTCATAAAGACCACGTCGGCCAGCAAATCGGACAGGGTCTGATCGTTGTCCATCACAGCCCCTCCGATCTTGACGACGACGGTCTTGCCCGCGAAACGCTGAATGTAGCCGAGAGCCTCGATGAGCACCTTTGCCTTGGCTATAGCTTCTTTCATACATTTTTCCTTATAGAGAAACAGGGAAAATACATCGCTCCGCCGGTTGTGTCAACCGACTTGCTTCAGCGTAAATTGCCGCGACGTCGGCCCGGTCGGCTTTATCGTGATGCGCCAATGTGGTCGGGGCAGGGCGTTTTCGGCGCGGTCGGCCCATTCAATAACGACGACGCCGTCGGCGAGCATCTCTTCGACGCCGAGATCGGCCAGTTCATCTTCCGCAGCAGTCAGCCTGTAAAGGTCCACGTGATAGAGTCGAACGCGCCCGGCATATTCCTGCACCAGCACGTACGTCGGCGAGGAGACCAATCGCTCATCGGCGAGGCCAAGCCCCGCGGCGATTCCGCGGACCAGAACCGTCTTGCCTGCGCCTAAATCGCCGAGAAGGGCGACGCAATCGCCGACGCCAAACCGTTCGGCGAGCCGCTTGCCCAACTCGACGGTCTCCTCGACGCTGTTTGTCCGGAACTGCTCACTCATACCCGTTTAGCAGTCGCCGGTACGGCGACTTTTTTCCCCTACGTTTTGTGTTCCCATCCGCGAGGTTCGAGTTTTTCGCGCCGTCCGTCTCGCAGCAGCAGTGTCATGCCGGTTCCGGTGGTGATAACGCCGATTCGACCAATACCGACATTCAGCGGGTTCGCATCCATGAGCCTGTTGGCTTCACTTTCCGGCAGCGTGAAGAGCAACTCGTAATCTTCTCCGTCGAACAGTGCGGCATTGAGAGGGTCGTCCCGATTTTTGGCATCGGCGTGGATGGGAACCGCCAAGGCCTTCACTTCGGCGGCGATGCCGCTTGCATCAACAATATGCCCCAAATCGCCGGCCAG
>CAYUYD010000114.1:0-8232 GCA_964449105.1 uncultured Planctomycetaceae bacterium
ATCCGGCGTCGCTGTCGCGGCGGATTTCCGACCGGCATTTCGGCGTCGGCGGCGACGGACTTATCCTTATCTGTCCTTCAGAGCAGGCCGACGTGCGGATGCGGATATTCAATTCCGACGGCAGCGAGGCGGAGATGTGCGGTAACGGCGTCCGCTGCGTGGCAAAGTACGCCCACGATCATGGCCTGACCGATGCTGATCCGCTGCGGGTCGAGACGGCTGCGGGTGTGAAGACAATCGAACTGCACCTCGACGATGCCGGTAAAGTCGCCTCCGCCACAGTCGATATGGGCGAGCCGATCCTGGAAGCGCCGGCCATTCCGGTCAATATCCCGCGGACTTCGACGAGTTCAGTCGTAGCACAGCGAGTCATCGACCTGCCCATCCGCACCGCCAGGCGTGCCTTCAATATGACATGTGTTTCGATGGGCAACCCGCACGCGGTGATATTTGTCGGCGACGCAGCCGGGGTTCCGCTGGCTGAAGTCGGCCCTGAACTGGAGAACCATCCGCTTTTTCCCAGGCGGATTAACGCTCATTTCGTGCAGGTGCATTCGGACGCGGAAGTAACGATGCGGACGTGGGAGCGGGGCAGCGGGATTACGCTGGCCTGCGGGACGGGCGCATCGGCAGTGTGCGTTGCAGGCGTGCTGACCGGACGGACCGGAAGGAAAATCCTCGTCCACCTGCCCGGCGGCGACCTTAACCTCGAATGGCGACAGGACGATAATCACGTCTATATGACAGGCCCGGCGGTGGAAGTCTTCTCCGGCGTAATCACCTGATCAACTCACTTGTGAGGAAAGCATGGTCAGGATTCGATCCGCTCAATTCGCGTATCAATCGGTTTCGCCGTCGGCGCGTTCAGCGGAGGGGCGATTATTGGACTGGTCAGCCGATTCGCAGGGCGACAGATCGGCCTGCGAGCGGTCTATCCCATTATGGCCGGTATCATAATCGCCGCTGTGATTCTCCAGGCGATGATTTATTATCGATCTTCTCGCAGCCGGACGCGGGACAGCGGGGTCGAAGAAGCAAAAAGAACCGGGGGGAAATTGCCGGTCTGATATAACTTCTTTCCGTGTGGCCTGTTAAAGAACATCCGAGAAATGGCCGATTATGGGCAAAACCGCGTACTTTCGCAAAGAATCCCAAGTATTTTTTTCGGTTTTTCCTTGACATATCAGGATTCCGTGTTATGATAACAAATAGTATTGGGAAAATCTGTTCGGACAGTGCTTACATTCGGAAACGTTTGGCTTATTATGAAGGAGGTCTATCATGCTTCGCTACACTTTGGTTGTTTTGGCAATCGTCGTCGTTTCCTTGGCTGTGAACGTACAGGCTGCACCGTTAAGCGTTGTCATCGACGACTATGACTTTTCGTTCGATACCGGTTTCGTAGCCACCTACGCCTACAACGGCAATAAGGGTGACTCTCTTACCGTCGGCGCCGGCGGCAACGAAGTTGGGTCGTACCGATACCTGGACGCAGCCGGGACCGGCCTGCCCGATCCCTTGGGTAACCCTCCGGGGTTCTATCCGGTGTGGGATGCAGCGGGTATTTACGGCGGCGACCTGGAGTTGAGATTATACTTCGACACCAATGACGGGCCGTACACGTCTGGCAGCGATCAAATGGACATCAGCCTCACAGGTCTAGGCGGCTACCTCAAGATCACCGGCAGCATTGGCGCTCCGGGCAATCCAATGACGCTGCTCCAAATTGATTTCCACCTCGCGAGCCTGCTGGGGCGGGACGACTACGACGTGATTGACCTGATCGAGGCCGAGGGATTCGTCAAAACACTCTTTGATGATGATGTAAGCGCCATGAACATCAAGGGCGTGGCCTTCATGAAGTTCTTCTCCGACGGCCCGGACATCTTCCCAAGTCCCGGAGCGAACTATAACCCGCTGTACGACTACGGCTATAGCGATGTTACCGGACGCCTCGACGGCAATACCGGCGTTCCCGAACCGGCGACGCTGGCGCTTCTGTGCCTGGGCGGAGCGGGACTTCTGATTAAGCGAAGGCGCCGCTGAATCGGCACGGTTAACTTTTGATATTTTTCCCGGCCCGGTCCGTTGAGAAGGCGAACCGGGCCGCTCTTTTGCGCCATTTTCCCGCCAAGTCCTGCCGGGGCGTCCGTATCCTCTCACCGGCGGAGTTTGTCAGGGAATACCCGCGTTGAGGTATGCGGAAAGTCGAGAATTATTGGCCAGGAAATCTCCGGATATGGTAGAATTCAGTATGCGGAATGGAGAGATGAATATGAAAACAACGAAAATCACTGCCGAGTTAATTCCCGAGGAAGAAGGCGGCTACACCGTCTTTTGTCCCGAACTGGACATTTACACGCAGGGTGAAACCGAGGATGAATGTCTTGAGAATCTCCGCGAGGCCGCTGAATTGCATCTCAAAGAATTGGGCCATCAGGCTGCCATCCGCCGCGTCATTAATTTGCTCTAGATCAACAACAGGTTGTCTTAGAAAGGATGTTCCATGCTTGTTGCATTTGCTGATTTCATGCCACCAAGTGCCCTTCAAACCTATTCGGAGTTTATGCGATTAGGCAGCGAACTACACATGAACTTTGAGCATGTCTCTCTGGATGGGGCTACGGAGGGTGGTTCTGCACAGCCTTTTCTAGATAGGTGGAAGGAAATGGTCGCGTCTGCTAACGTGTTGATCCTGTGGGCTAAAAACCTGCCATCCGACACTGACCATCGCTATCTCCGAATGCTCATGGAAAAAATTCGTTCCGGTTCTTCCGCTCTGGTACTTATAAATTTAAATCGTCTCGATAAAATCAATCCTATCATCGCTCATTTTGAAATGACTGCGACGGAACTGCGTATTGAGAACATCGTGAGAAACGATAGGCCGCCGCGGCTCGTTTCGTTTGGAAGGGACGAAAAATGCTTCCGTCACATGGAGCTGTTTGCTGGCGTAGATAAGGTATTGGTTCAGCAACCTAATGTTATTTGGTACAGCGGACAGGCAATGCCGCTTCTTTCAGCATCAGATAACGAAATTGTTGTCAGCGATCAAGATACTCTAACAACATGGGAAGCCCGCGAGTGTTCCTGCGTAACGGGATGGTGCGGAGAAAGAGGGCAGGTTGTTATAGCCGTTTCCGGCAATCTGATTGGAAATCCATACAGAGGTCCAATGGGGAATTATTGGCCGGGGATTGAGGCTAATGAAAGATTCGCACGGAACTTACTGTCCTACTTGAAGAAGTCATGCCAATCGCATGGACCAGAGGACATTCTTGACGGAAATAACCTTTGTGACCGAATTGAGGAAAACCTTGCTGATTTCGTCAAAGGGGTGCTGCAAAAGGCAAGCACGGAGGGGGATTGGTGGACAGAGTTTGTTCCGAAGAAGATTCGTATAAAGTGCGTCGAAAGAAAAGAGGATGAAGACAATAAATATAAACAACGGGAGGCTTATCTGGACCTTATTGATTTGAAAACGATAATCGAAAAGCACTGGACATTGTTCGAACGTTTTTTTCGCATGGCTGGCCGGAAAGACAAAAAGAATGCTATTGGGTGGATTGAAGAGATGAACGAATACCGGCGTATGGCAGCGCATCCGATAAAACGTCATATTACTGGCTTCGCATATTCACAAAACGATTTGGCTTTTCTAAATCGCCATATGAAGCTATCGGCGGAGCTGCGGCAGATTGTGGAGAATGTGAATGATAAATCAGGATAGAGCAAAAACCGCGACTACGCCAGACGCCTTTCATGGATATGAAGTAGCAAATCTGCTGATGTCTGTTCAGAAATCATAAGATTGACACATCCGATGGTATTCATCAATCCCTCGATGTAAGTACTTGCCGCTCCGCATCAGTAAGACCTTTGCACTCATCTGGCAAGGACGTCTCAGTGCAGAAAAATCTGTGAGGCCGGACGCCTTTGCATCCTCTATGAACTGCTTGTCTTCCGGGTCAATATTCTGGTAATCACTAATGTACGTAGGCCCCGAACACATCCACTCCAGTTCTTTATCATGACCTTGCTTAGAGAATAGAGATGGATTGATCTCTCTGAGCCTCTCATACTCGCGGATTCGGAGGAAGAATGCTGCATAGATAACCTCCTTAGGGTACGGAAGAGCCTCGGCGTCTAATAGCAAAGGTTTATAGTGATCCGCCATGAAATCTGTGAAAGCATAAACTACTTCTTGAGCTTCCTCCAAACTCATCTCTCGGCCGAGTCTTTGCCTCACAATCCGCTGAGTTCTCGCAAGTTTGCTCGAACCGTCGCGGTCAAGCAGTTCGTTATCGGTCATGCCCAGTCTCCTCCCCCTTATATTCGCCAATCGCCGGCGGGAAATCAAACAAATCTACTTCACTTTCCTTGCCCCTGCTCACTCAGTCGGCGGAAGTATTTTTGCAGGACCTCGCTGTACTCTGCCGGTAGTTTGGCCTTCATTGCGTCGGAGATGTCGTCGCGGATTCTCTTGGGCATGTTGGATGTCGAATCGACGGTGATGTCAACCTGGCCGGTCAGCAGCTGGCGGGTCTTGTTCAAGGCCGACAGCGTAATACCCCGGCGGCGGAGGGCGTTTTGATAGCGGAAGTTGTCCAGGTCGCTCTGGACCCGGTTCATCAGCGTAACGGCATGGAGGAACTGGAAGTTCGAGTAATCCGTAACCTTGAACGCCGGCCTGAGGCGTTCCGCCCGGTTCAGCAGTTAGGCGTGTTTCCCGGCGAGTCGCTGGAGTTGTTCCTTCATCTGCGGCGGAAGTGGGCCTTCGAGTCCTTCAGCCCCTGCGCCCGATAGTTTTCCTCCGCCGGTGGCTCCGCCGGCAGGTTCGCCGGACGAGTCGCTTACCTGGCCTTTCTGGAACGGTTCGGGCGTCAGGCGTGTCGGCGTCCGCCGCCCGCCCTTGCCGACGGCTTTGTCCTCGACGAATTCGCCGGTGCTCTTGCCGGTCCTGCCCTCGCCGCTCCGCCCGCCGATCTCGGACGTGTTCGGCAACTGGTTGCCGGTTACGCCCTGGGCGTTCATATTGGAAATCGGCCCGTCCATCGCGTCCCACCCGATGCCCTTGTCGCCGCTCATCGTGTACTTTCCGGTGATGTCGTCCATCTCCTCGAAGAGGTCTTCCTCTTCTTCCAGCAGGTCGCCGATGAGGTCTTCGAGTTCCTTGGGCAGTTCAGCCTGTTCGACGTTCATCTGACCGGCGGGGTCTTCCATGTTCCACTTGGTGCGGTCCGGCTCGTCGGGAAGCCATTTCTCGATGTTGGCCGTCAGGGTCTTGGCGTTTTCGATGCCGTTGTCCTCAATGGCTGTGGCGATCTCGACTGCCTGCTTGGACAGGGCGTCCTTGGCCATTGTTACGTCCGTTTTTATCGAGAGGAGTTCCTTGAGCAGCGAGGGATTCGAAAAATCCTGCTGGGCGAGTTTGGAGAAATCGGCGAATGCCTCGTTGAGGAATTTTTCCCATTTATCCTGGGCGGCCTGGAGTTCCTCGAGAAGTTTTTCGTCTTCTTTGGTGAAGTTATCCACGGGCTTTTTGGCCAGGCGGTCCGACGCCTGGATGATTTTCTTTTGGCTTTCGATGAATTTATTCAGGTCGCTTTTGAGTTCGGCGAGTTTTTCCCGTGCTTCGGGCGGTATGTCGGCGCCGGCGGCGGTTTTCCGGGCGGCATCGGGGTTTTGGAGCGAAGGAAGGATGGCAAGGAGCACCTGGAGCGAGTGGATAATCCTGTTCTGCGTGGCGCCCAGCGTTCCGCAGGCGAGAGTCACGCCGTCCCGGTCGTCGGCGTCCAGATCGGCAAGGACGCGCGCCTGTGTTACAGCCTCGGCGGCCTCATTGTTCGCCAGAAGCGCAAGGGCCTGCCGGATCGTTATCATTTCCGGCTCGAAGGGGAACTTTTCGACGACGTCGATCATATCGGCCCGAATGGCCTGCTGGGCGGGGTGGATTTCCCGCCCGACAATCGTGAGTTTCGCCAGGGCTATCTCGGTATTGACCCGTTGGGTTTCCTGTGCGGCGAGGATTTTCATCAGGCGGGCGCGGAGCAGTTCATACTGCCTGGCGCGTTCGGCTTCGACTTTGGCGGCGTCGCGGACGACAATCTTGAACTTCGGCGTCGAGGCGGTTTGAGGCCCGCCGAGGTTGCCCAATCGCCGCCCGTCGTCTGCGGCGGCGTAATAGACGATTATATCGCCTTCGCTGTATTCGCCGCCTATGTTAATCGTGTATTCCAAATCAGCCGACGTCTTATCGCGGACCTGGGCGAAATCGTGAACCATTTGGCCTGGACTTTCTTCCTTGCCAATGAATAATTTCACGCCGGCCAGACCGATGTCGTCGGATGCCTTGAGCAGCGTAACAAGTTTCCCTCCCGGCCCGACGGCCATGTCGCGGTTGGGCTTGACGAAGGCGATCTTCGGCGGCGAATCGGGGATTGCGCGAATATTATAGTATCCGTCCGCTGTTGCTTCTTCTTCGGCCTCGACTGCGCCGTTTTCGGGTAGTTGCTGAATCACTCGTCCGGTGCTTTCGGCCAGAACGATGCGATATGCGTCGTCTTCGGTAACCTGGAACACCGCGGCGAATGTGTTCCCCTCAGGCCCAGGCCGCATCGAAACCGATTCGCCGCTGCGTTTTCGCAGAACGGCCGTCAGCGCCGTCGGACCGTCCTTTTTGAGCCGCAGCGTTACCTTCACCATCGTTCCCAGCGGCGCTTCAACAGGTCCGGCTGCATTGGTTACGGCCTCGGCCTTGCGGTTTGTGTACTGCGGGAAGGTGTACGCCAGGTCCAGCCCTTCGACCTCGACGTGCTGAATGACCGTGATTGTGTAGTACGGTTTGTCGGCTGGAAATTTCGAATCCCCGATCCATACGGCGTATTGGAGCGATTGTTCCAGTTTGCCGAAGGCGCAGGTGAAGACCGACCGGTCAGCCGAAGGCAGCATTATTCTTTTGCCGTCTTCGCTGCCGTTGCAGAGAAAGACGGCCCGCGTTTCGTAACGCTGTCGCTTCGGATTTTCTATCTTCGCTGTGATGTTCAACTGTTCGCCGACGAAGCGGGTCGCATCGCCCGGCTCCAGCGAGATTAGTTTTACAGTCGGGATTTCCCTGACGTAGCCGGTAGGCCCGAAAACCGCCGAGATGCCCCTGGCCAGTCTTGGCCCCTGGAGCAGCGCGAAGACGCACAGCACGACCGCCGCGATACCGGCGGAAATGCCCCATCGCTTCATGGGCACGGTATCGACCGCCGAGGTCATCGGAACTTCTGCCGTCCGGCTGACCGTCTCGTGGATGACGCTTTGAACCAGCGCCCCGGAGACCTGCTGCGGGTCGTCGCCGAGCTGGACGGCGTTGATGAGGGCGTTGTCCAGCCCGCCGGCTGCTTCCTCGACCAGGCGGGCTGCCTGGCTGTAATTGAGCCGTCGGCGGATCAGGAGTATCGCCAGCCAGACCAGTCCCGACGCCCAGGTCGCAGCCGCCGCCGCCAGGAGCGACCATCGCAGCGCCGCCGGAGGCTGACCGGGCCAATAGCCCGCCATGCCCGCGATTATCAGGGTTCCGCAGACGACGGCTACAGCCCCTGCGGCGGAGTGGGCGATCTGAACATGCAGAAACCGCTTGCGCACCGCCTCCAGGCGGGTGATAATCCAATCCATCTCCTCATGCCGCGCCGATGTGTTCATAGACCATCTCCACGATGCTCTCTGTCTGTATTTTAAACGCTTTTGTGGGCGAAAGGATACGAAAAAACTGATTTAAGATTCGCCGCCTCCCGGACGGGTGGCGTAGCCGCGGTGTTTGCCTGCCCCCCCCTGCAAGGGGTCCCGGGGCGATCGTGGTACACGAGGACTGGCCACTTCAGTGGCCAGTGACTACTTCGCAGGTTTTCACTTGAATACTGGCCACTGAAGTGGCCAGTCCTTGTGTGTCTTTGGGAAACCCTTCTCAAAACCCTGTTCGTACCCATCCGCGATTAAACGTGAACGTGCATCGGCGGGCGGGGTTTGCTATCATGTTATGAATCGCGGCGACGACAAACCTTGACAAGGCGCTAACGGGATAAAGGGCAAAAAAAATGATTAAGCTACACTTGGGCCAGATTAAGGGTTCTGGGGACACAATACTTAATTTGGCGGCGGGCTGAGAGACCCGTTGGCCGGTGGCCTTCCCAAAAGGGATGGAAATTCGTGCCACCCCCAAGTCCCGGCGCGCCGGGATGTGCTTGG
>CAYUYD010000115.1:0-8191 GCA_964449105.1 uncultured Planctomycetaceae bacterium
ACGAACCGGCACGAACCGGCACGAACCGGCACGAACCGGCACGAACCGGCACGGACCGGCACGAACTGGCACGGACCGGCACGGATTGGCACTGGTGGATGCCCGGCGATCATATCTGCTCGAGCATCTTCGCCAGCCGGTCGATGCCTTTGTCAATCTGTTCCAGACTGGTGGCAAATGACAGGCGAACGCATCGGTCCTCGCCGAAGGCGATTCCCGGAACCAGCGCCACCCTGGCCTGCTCCAGGCAGACGCCGGCGAAGTCCATCGAGCCGTTGACCTTCGTTCCGCCGAAGTCCCTGCCGTAGTGGGCAGAGACGTCCGGGAAGCAGTAGAACGCGCCGGTCGGTTCGGGGCAGGAGACGCCTTCGACGGCGATCAGTCGCCGGTGCATATGCCGGCATCGCTTCTCGAACTCCTGCCTCATTTTTTCGATGGAGGCGGCGGCTTCGGGGTTGGTGTATGCAGCCAGGGCGCCTGCCTGGATGAAACCGGGCGGGCTGTTGGTCTGGTGCGACTCCAGCGCCGCCATTGCCTTTATGACCCTGGCCGGACCTGCCAGCCACCCAATTCGCCATCCGGTCATGCTGAAGGTCTTGGCCAGGCCGTTGAACGTGAGCGTCCGCTCGGCCAGGCGTTCGTCGAGGGCTGCGAAACTGACGAAGCGGGTGTCGCCGTAGATGAGTTTCTCGTAAATCTCGTCGGAGAAGACGATGAGGTCCGTCTTCAGCACGGCATCGGCGATGTCTTTGAGTTCTTCCGGCGTGTAGGTTACGCCGGTCGGGTTGGACGGGCTGTTGATGATGAGGATTTTGGCCCGGCCTGCATAGGCGGCGATGTCCTCGGCCGTAATCTTAAAATTATTCACCGGTCCTGTGGGGATGAAGACGCATTCGCCGCCGGCGAGTTTTACCTGTTCGGGATAACTGACCCAGTATGGGGCCGGGATAAGCACCTTGTCGCCGGGATTCAGCAGGACCTGGAATGCGTTGAACAGCGCCTGTTTCCCGCCGAAGGTCGGGATGATATTTTCCGGCTTGAGGTTTATGCCGTTTTCGCGCCGGAGTTTTTCGACGATAGCGGCCTTGAGTTTGGCGCCGCATCTGGGCGTGTATTTGGTATCGCCCGCGTCGAGAGCGGTCTTTGCGTCGGCGCAGATGAACGGCGGCGTTGGGAAGTCCGGTTCGCCTGCGCCGAAGGAGACCACGTCGATACCTTCTGCCTTCATCTGCTTGGCGCGGGCGGTAACGGCCAGCGTCGCGCTGGGAGTTACGCTTTTTATCCGGCTGGAGAGTTCCATCGTTTAAGTTCCTTTATTAAGTAGCGAGTTCTTTGTCCCGCGGGGCGATGTAAGATAATCATATTAGCGGATTTGTCAAACCCGAAACTCGGAGAAAAGGTTTCCGCCCTTTTTTTGAAACCTTTTCCCGTCGTATGCGTCTAATGGCAAGAAGGGCGTCATTTTTTCTGCAATGAAAGGCGCACAGGGGTTGTCGCGCGGAAGGAGTATGTGTAAAATAACATTAGAGACGGGCGAGGGGGATTCTTGTCTGCGACAATTGCGAACGGTGCGCACAGATGAATGATTGGGATGATGCGGAACGGCATGCCGAGTATGCCGGGCAGTTGTACCTATCGGGCCGGTTCAGCCAGGCAGCCGACGAGATGCGATGCGCCATCGCCATTAATCCCTACAACGCCTCCTGGCATTACGACCTCGGTTTAACCTTCGACGTGATGGAGAGTTTCGACGAGGCCGTCGCCGCTTATCGTCGGGTCCTGGCCCTGGAACCGGACGACGTTGAGGCGCTCAACGCCCTTGGCGTGGACTTCACTCGCCTGGAGCGTTACGGCGAGGCTTTGGAATGTTTCGAGCGGGTCGAACAGACAGCCCCGGCATTTGAACCGTCTTATTGCAATCGCATCATTACCTACACCGAGATGGGCGATCACGAGCAGGCGGAGATGATGTTCTACCTCGCCCGTCAGGTAAAACCCCTCTGCCCGCTGTGCCTTTACAATATTTCCGCCAGTTTATACGAGCGCGGCGAGTACCGCCGGGCGATTGGATGCCTGGAGCAGACGCTGGAACTCGACCCCGATCAGCCGCACGTCCACGCGAGCCTCGCCGAGAACTTCTGGGCAATGGGCAATCTCGAGAAGGCAAGGGAACACTACCTGTCCGAACTGCGCAGCGACCCCGGCAGCGTCGAGGCGCTGCTTGACTTTGGCGACCTTCTGACGGAGATGGGGTGGTTCGGCGAAGCCGGCGAAAAGTTTCGTCGGGTCCTCGAGCAGGTTCCCGACCACCCCGACGCACATTTCGGTCTGGGCGAAGTGGCGCTGAAGCAGTGCCGGTTGTATGCGGCGGAGGAGCAGTTTCGTCTGGTAATAAAGATTGACCGGCGCTATGCCGGGGCGCATCAGGCCCTCGGCGAGGCGCTGTTGCGAATGGGGCGGACGAAGCAGGCAGGCGTGCACCTGCTGGCTGAATTGAGACATGCAGGCGATGACCCCGCGACGCTGCTGGGACTGGCTCAATTGCTCATCGAAGCGCAGAAGACCAAACAGGCCAACGCTGTGCTGCGGAAACTGGTCAGCCTCCAGCCTGAAAATCCTCATGCCGAGCACAACCTGGCCGTCAGTTACCTGCTGATGGGCGAGTTGGACGACGGTATCCGCCACTGCCGAAGGGCGCTGAAATTGCAGCCTGAATATCCATTGGCATTGTACAACCTTGCCCAGGCGCATCTCCAGAAGGGTCAACTTCCTCGCGCCCGGCGATACGTCGCCATGGCCATTACTCTTTCGCCTTCCGACAAGCAGATTCGCGCCCTTGCGGGCCGGCTTGGCGTGGTCGGGTTCTGGGGCAGCCTCAAGACGCGAATCTTCCGACAAAAGTCCCGCCGAAAATAGTTGATCAGAAGACAGTCAAACCCGGAATATTGAGGGGTAAAAAATTTTTGTGAAACCACGGGAACTTTTTCGGGTTTGATACGACTAAAGAATAATAGGTGTTCTATTTGTTGTGTATGTCTGCTTTGCGCCTTGTGCAAAATGAGTTGTGTAAGGTTTTTGCCTGAATTGTTTTATCCTCAATCGACGGCGGGCATAAGCGGCTGCCGGTGGGCAAAGAAGTTGTTTTCCCGGGAAATGCGGAGAAAAGTGAGCCAAAAGGGTAAGGTATTTTTTGTGTTTTTTGTTTTTACCGCTTCGGCGTGGTTGGTCCCTGCGTCGATTGCGAGGGGTCAGGGCGTTGCCGTGGGGGTGGTTCAGGTTGTTGTCGGCGATGGCAACCCGGATGCCGAGGCTTCGAATCCGGTCAACACCGTACCGCTCCCGCTGATTAACATTGATGAGGAAATGAGCGGATACGTGAGGCGCGCCCAGGAAATGATCGCCTCGAAGGATTACGCCGGCGCGATCGAGATACTCCAGGCCCTTCTGGACCGCACCGAGCAATGCTTCGTATCTACCGATGATCCCCACAGGTTCGTTTCTCTGTCGGTCAAGGCGGGCGAGATAATAGGCAAGATACCTCCTGAAGGCATAAAACTCTATCAGGGTTTATATGATCCCCGCGCGGAGCGGCTGTTTCGCTCCGCCGCTGACCGGTTTGACGAGTCTGCTCTTCGGCGCATAATAGACCGTTACCTGTACACAAGTTACGGCGACAATGTGCTGAACCTGCTCGGCGCGGTGCTGTTCGACCGCGGCGAGTTTTCACAGGCAGCCCGCTGCTGGCAAAGGGTCGTCGCCATCGACGGGCGAAATGGTTCCGACGGCGCTTCAAAGAATGAGGCGTTGCTGCTTGCCAGTATTGCCGTAGCGCATCACTTCGCCGGGGAATCATCTCAGGCATCGAAGGCGGCGAACCTGCTGGCCGAACGCTATCCGAAAACTGTCGCCGCCTTCGGAGGTCGGGATGAAAACGTCGTTGAATTTGTGCGGCGGATGCTTGCCAAATCTCCTCCGCCGGCCGAGGTCCGCCATGAGGAAGGTTGGCCTTCGTTGGCCGGCGCGCCTGACGCGGTTGCGGTGATGAGTTCGGTCCGACCCGTGCTGAGCCCGCGATGGAGCACGTTCGCAAGCGACCCCAGCGGAATCAATATCCGGTCACATGTGCCGGTTTTTAGCGGCCGTGGCCAGGCAGTCCAGGCGCCAACCGTGTCGTTACAGGAAGGGCGGGTGGTCCTTATTAGCCAATCCGGAAACACGGTTACAGAGACGGTCATGCCGGCACTTATCCATCCGATAGTTGTCGATAAGACCATGATATACCGCACTACCAGGGGAATCAGCGCACATGACCTGCTGACCGGCGAGAAACTGTGGGAGACGCTCGAGTTTCCATTATACCGCCAGGCCGAGACCCAAGGCGGATTTCGCATGACCGGTCAGATTAATGTGGAGGACATGGGTCTGTGGACGGTAACCGCCGGTGGAGGAAGAATTTACGCACCGGGTGGGTTAATGCCGTGGGTGCCGTCTCACCGGTTCCAAGTGATGGGACAGAGCGGCATGGATAATTCCGCTCTGGCTGCATTTTCAATCATCGAGCAAGGCCGACAGCTCTGGCAGATCGGCAGCGGCAGCGGCGACAGCGACCTTATTCGAGGAGGAAAATTCCTGACAGCCCCGACCTACACCTCCGGCAGGCTTTATGTTCTCGTTGATTACACACAGTCGCATCATCTCGTATGTCTGGATGCCCAAAACGGCCGGCTTATATGGGAGACGATGGTCGGACAGACGCCTGTGCAGAACATCAATAATCGCAATATCACGCAGGATCGCACCAGTCCCCCTGCGGTGGCCGACGGACTTGTCTTCGTCGTTACAAACGCCGGCGTGGCGGCTGCGTTCCATGCCGATACCGGGAAACCTCTTTGGGCCTACCAGTACCAGTCGCAGACCCCTGCGGGGAGCAATTCGGGTCTGTCCGCTCCGCCCAATCCCATAATAGTAACCGCCGGCAGGGCAATCTGCCTTCCTGCCGATTGTGAACAGGTCCTGGCCTTACGTACCGATACAGGCCAGTTGGAATGGAGCGTCGATCGTTCCGGTCAGCGGGACCTGACCGCCGCCGGCGGGACGCGTCTGCTACTGTCAGGCGAGGATCTTCGCATAATCGATGCGACGGACGGGCGGGAGATATGGAAGGCCGAAGGAGTCAACGGTATTCATGGCAGACCGGCGGTAACGCCCGATGCCGTTCTTGCTTCAGGGCGGGGCGAGGTCGTTCGAGTATCCCTTCCGGAGTTCCGCATAGCACGCATTCCGCTGGTGGAACCCGATGCGATTCTGGGCAACCTCATCGGCATCGACGGGAAGATGGTAGCAGCCAATGCCGCCGGTGTTTCGATGTATTCCGCCTTCGAAGATGCTCGCACCGAACTGACCGCCCGGATAGCCAATGCCTCGCCGGAAGAAGTTCAGGACCTGCTTTATAAGCGTGCAGCGAACGCGTTCAATGCAGAGAAGCCCAGTGAGGCGCTGACCGATCTGCTGAAGGTCCGCAAAATCGCCGAAGACAGGGGCGACAGCGTCCTGCAGGGGCAGATCGCCCAGATGCTCTACCGGACGTACGTGTCCCTGGCCGACCACAGGTCGTCAAACTCCGTGGTGGCGCTCGATTTTTACAACAAGGCCCTTGAATATGCCTACAGCGATCGCAGCCGTGGGGAAATGATGGTTCGGCTGGTGAAGTATTACGGTGATATCGGCGGGGGCGTCAAGGCGGCGGAACTTGCCCAGGAAATAACAACCAGTTACGCCAGGACCGACCTGGCGGATGTTCAGATAGGAAAGGACGCCGACCCGTTCGTCCGCGACAATGTGGATACTCAACGCTTCGACGGGTACGAACTTGGGCACCGCCTGATAAAAGACCTGATCGCCAGGCACGGTCAGGAATGCTACGGGGCTTTTGACGCGAAGGCGTCCTCCGCCCTCGCCGACGCCATCACCTACGACGAGCCGGAGGCAATGGTCCGCGTGGCGGACACCTGGCGCTACAGCAAAGCTGCGCCGATAGCGTTGCTGCGGGCGGCTGAATACTATTACCAGCAGTCCTTACAGGTAGAGGAATCGGCGCGCAGAGACATGCTGGTTCTGGCTGGGCGAATCCTCATTCGAATCAGGCGGGAGTATCCGGACAGCGGACTTTCCGATTCGGCGGCCCTTGGTTTGGCGATGGTGTACCAGCAGTTAAACCCGCGCATTATGTGGCTTGGGCTTCAGAGGCTGGAAGAGGCGCAAGGCGACACTGTGGTTTCCTTTGCAGACGTTTCCGGCTCTGTGGGCGAGATTCTGAAGCGTTTTTCCTCCGGGCTGGGTTCGTCCCCGCCGATGCCGTCAGCGCTGCCCGGGTCGATTAATCCGCCGATGGAGCGGATCTTCGCAGGCTCGGAAGATGAACCGCCGCTGGTTCTCCGCGGCACCGACGGTTCACCCCTGCGATGCGGGGATGATCTGTTCCTCCTGCGGGGTCAGCGGATCTGCCGGTTCGATCCTTCGGCTGGGTCCTTCAAGGATGGCGTCAAGTGGGAAACGGCATCGCTGATAAGCACCTCCCACCTGTACCAGCAATATGCGCCATGGACGTTTGCGGCCGGTTTGAACAGCGACTCCACCGTACTGGCGGTTGTAAGCCGGGGCGGTTTTGTCGGCGTGGACGTCGAGACAGGAAAGGTCCTCTGGCACCGCACCATAGGCGAACCGATGATAGCCGGGATTCACTCAATGGCTATGGGCGATGATCGGTGCGTGGTTTTGACGCATGACGGGAACATACACGTGCTGGGGATGCGCAGCGGCAAGGAACTCTGGACACGCCGGATGGAGGGGAAGCAGAGTCGTTGGTGGTCGCCGCTGCAGATTGCCGGCGGGATGCTGCTTCTCTGCGACGGTCAGCCTGACCGGCAGGCCAGTGTGTTCGACCTGACCACCAAAAAACTGCTGGGGAGCATTGCCCTGGGGCAAAAATCGACTCAGGCGTATCTGACGGACAATGGGCTTATCGTGTCCTGCGACGGGCGGTCGATTCAACTCATCGAGCCGCTGCTGGGGATGGACCAGCCGGTCTGGAAGGTCGATTCGGCTGCGAATCTCGCCCCGGCGATACTGGGCGTAACCGATACGCACGTGCTTGTCTCTCCCGCCGCCGACAGCGGCCTGGTCGAGATGCGGAGCCTTGCCGATTCGGGGCGGATCGTGCGGACCTTCCAGACCAAACCGGTGGCCGGAAAAACCGCCATACCGGTAAAGGCTATGGTGGTGAATAATCGCCTCTACGTAATAGCGGATTCCACAATCAGCAGCCAGCGCGGCGCGCTGACGGCAGGGCGCTTTTTCTACTGCAAGGAACCCACACTGCACGCCTTTGACCTGACCACGGCAGAAGCCCTGTGGTCGGCGGACCTTTCCTCGGATACGAAAATGGCCTCATGCATCATGCCGCTTCAGGTCGGAGGGAACCATATCAGCGTGATTGTCAAAGGACCGTCTCACTATCAGTCTCCCGTTGCGATGGTGATCGAGACCGGGGGCGGGAAGGTCGTTCAGAAACTGACCCTGCCCAACCGTATGAGCGCCCGCACCGATGAGCGCGTCCGGCACATGTACCTGGGCTCTCCGGTGATAGCAGCCGACCGGCTGGTGGTGGAGACGCACACGGGACTGGAGATTTACGGCAGGAAATAATAGTAAAGAGATTGATATGCGACGACTGAAAAGAAACATTCTGATACCGGCGGTGTTGGCGGCGGCGGTAATAGCGCCGTGGAGCGACGGAGGGAGTCCGGCCGGACCCAAGTCGCACCAGGCACAGGCAGCAGCGCCAAGCCCGGCGCTGCCTAAAATGATGACCGCCGAAACGGTCAAGGCCGTCGATAAGGGCCTGGAGTACCTCAAGAGGACTCAGCGGAACGACGGCTCCTGGTTCAGCGGGTACGGGTCCTACAACTATCCGGCGGTGATGACTTCGCTGAGCGGGCTGGCGTTTATGGCGGCAGGTTCCACGCCGGAGACAGGCCTGTATTACAAGCAGGTCAAAAAGGCGATGCTTTACGTCCTCCGCGTCGCCGAGGGCGGGAATGACGGCCTGATATGCGGACCGACCGGCGAGAGCAGGAGCATGTACGGGCACGGATTCTCCATGCTGTTCCTGGCCCAGTGTTACGGGATGGAC
>CAYUYD010000116.1:0-8135 GCA_964449105.1 uncultured Planctomycetaceae bacterium
AAACTTTCCTAAACTTTCCCAATCTTTCCTAAACTTTCCCAATCTTTCCGAATCTTTCCCAATCTTTCCGAATCTTTCCGAATCTTTCCGTTTCGTTCCGAACCGGCACAGTTTGGTCCGCCTCGATTCCGGCACTTTCGTCCCCATGAACTCGAGGCCGGAGACCCGCGCAGCGCCCGTTGCGGCGGGGCTTTTGCAGACTAATCCCACCAGTACGTGCGGAACTTTTCGAAGGCTTCGCAGAGGGCATCGACGTTCTCCGGCGGGGTCGGCGGATAGATGCCCGCGATGAATTGCAGCCCACCGGAAGGGTCGCCGAGTTTGCGGACTTCTTCTTCGATAAGGTCGTGAATCTCACCCCGCGTGCCGAACGGGACTATTCTTTGGCGATCCACGTCCAGAGCAATGCAGAATCGCCCCTTGACCTCGGCGGCCAGGGCGTCGATACCGTTGACGAGGTCCTGCGGGTTGATGATGTCCACGCCGGCTTCGGCGAAATCGTCCATCAGGTTCATGCTGTACCCGTCGCAGTGGAGATAGACAAGTTTGCCCGCTGCCCGGACCGGCGACATCAACTCCTTATAGACCGGCGTAACGAACCGAGCGAACATCGCCGGCGAAACAATCGACGACGTCTGCGTTCCCAGGTCCTCGCCAAAGTGCATCACGTCCACGTCCAATTCCAGGTAACGCTCGATCAGGCCGGCGTCGTGGTCCTTGACCATCTCAATCAGGCGCCACAATTCCGGCGGCTGCTCGATGAGGTCGCACATCAGGTTCTCGAAGCCACGAAGGTATTGGAGTCGCATCATGAAGAACCCGTGATATATATCGCCGGCGGTGAGTTTTCCTATCTTCCTGTCCTGCTCGATTCGAATGCGTTCGGCGTCCCAGTCGGAGGTAATCCTCTGTGCGTTCTGAGGCAGGACGGGCGGGACAGTGAGGTTTTTCAGGTTCGACCAATCGGCCAAGGGGTGTTTGACAACTGTTCCTATGATGCCGTTGACCGAGCATCGCCACTTACAGCCCCACGGATCGACAATTTCGCCTATCGTCTCTTCGGGAAGAAACTTGTAATGCTCGAAATCTATCTTCCCCCGCTCAAAGTCGGGAAAGAGCGCCGGATGACGGGCCATCACCTCTTCCATCGCCGCGCCGCCGGTGATCAGGCTGGCAGGGGAAATGTGCACCGAAACCGGGATGTATTCCGGACCCCGGAAGGTGGCATTCCGGATGTAATTTTCACGCGGGTTCAGCATATACAGGACTCCTGTTCACTTTTTCGCCTCGCAGCATTTTTTGTATTTTTTGCCCGACCCGCAGGGGCATGGGTCGTTTCGACCCGGCAGGTCGGTGGAGGCGAGTTGGTATTTTTCCGGGTCTTTTTCCCGTTCGGTCTTGGCCTTGGCGAGGATTTCCTCCTCCGCCTCGATGTCCTCGGTGCTCCGTTGTCGGCGGGACAGGTCGTCGAGTTTCTTCTTTTTCCGGCGTTTGGTGTATCTTTCTTCTATCGGGTCATGCGCCATTACGGGTTCCTCCCGCAGCATTTTTTGTATTTCTTCCCGCTGCCGCATGGGCAGGGATCGTTTCGTCCGACCCTGGGCTGGCCCCGAGTGATGGTCTGCACCCTCTGCGACTCAGCCGCAGCCTGCTGATCGGCCATATCGCGGGCAAGGTCATCGTATCCGCTGAGTTGCTCGTGCACCAGCCGCGAGACCTGATAGACGCTTTCCATCTCGGCTTCGGCGCTCAGTCGGGCCTTGAATACGATGTCCGTAACCCTGTTGCGTACGGACGAAAGCATCTCGTCGAACTGGCGGAAGCCTTCTCGCTTATAGACGATCCTCGGATCCTGCTCGGCGTAGCTGCGAAGCCCGATGCTACTTTTGAGATGGTCCATCGCCAGGAGATGATCTTTCCATGAGGTATCGTAGATTTGCAGCAGGACGAAGCGTTCCAGTTCGGTCAGTTCTCGCCTGATGAATGCCCTTCCTGTGTCGATCAGCGCCCCGCGAACGTCGCTTTCGGCCCCGGCCAAGTCGGTCTCGGAAATGTCCGTATCGAAGCGTTTTTTGCACCATTCGATAACGGCGGGGAACTGTTCCGCCCCGCTGCCGTTCAGGCCGGAAAGGAAGGTATCGACCGCGCGGACGAGTCCACCGCCGGTAAGGAAATCCTCCGACAGGGTTATAAGGTTGTCGAGCAATTGCTCTACGGATTTTTCGGAGAGGTTTTCCGGGTTCCATCCGGCGTCGAATTTACGATTGGCCCAGTCGCACAGCGCGCCGGCGGCATAGACGTTATCCGCACCGGCCCGGCCTACCGTTATGTCGATGGCGTACCGGCATGGATACTCAATTTCACGCCGGAGATACGCGCCGGCAACGGCGAGGGTTATTCTTTCCTCGGCGGCCTGCGGCTCGCCGGCGGGCAGTTCGTCGGGGACTATCTCCACGCCGAACTTGTTCCGCACAGACTCGGCCAGGGACTGGACGGCGAAACCTTCGGTCAGGAACCGCTGAAGCGGCGCCAAGTCGATCGAGTTGATATTGGCCGTCGCAGCCTCGACCAGTGTCCGTTCGATTTCGTCGGAGTCCATCCGGCGGAGTTGGTTCTGGGAGATGTTGACCTTGAAGCGGCTCATCGCCCAGGACGCCAGCCCGCGAAGGTCCCACTCCTTGCGGTCCATGTCGGGGTCGGCGTATTCGCCGAGCGTTACGTTAATGACATTGGCTGCTTCCTCGGCGGCCCGGCTTCGAAGGTCGGACTCGACGGCGGAGAAATCCTCGACTATCTCGCCGTGAATCTGGTCGGGTCTGATGGGCAGTTCCAGGTTATGCCTGACCCATTCTGCCATGCAGCGCCGGGGATAATCGCCGGCGAGGTAATCGCCCACCGCGTCGCTGATTGTCTCGCCGATCATCTCGCGGATGAGGTTTTCGATGTCTCGACCGGCGAGTATCTGCTGGCGGCGCGAGTAGAAATACCGACGCTGATGGTCCATTACCTCGTCGTATTCCAGCAGGTTCTTACGGATGTCGAAGTTTCGCTGCTCGACCTTTTTCTGTGCGCGAGCGACGCCCTTGCTGATGCGTTTATCCTCAATGGCCTGTCCTTCCTGCAAGCCCAGCCAGCCGAGGACTTTCAGCGTCCATTCGCCGGCGAATACTGCCATCAGGTCGTCCCGCAGGCTCAGGAAGAACCGGCTGGAACCGGGGTCGCCCTGCCGACCCGACCGCCCGCGCAGCTGGTTGTCAATCCGCCTTGCCTCGTGGCGCTCGGTGCCGACGATGTGCAGGCCGCAGGGTACGTCGGCTATGCAGTCGCTCCTGCCCCTGCGGGGAAAGGATGGGTCGATCTTCGGCTTGAAGCAGTGGGCGCAATTCGTGGCGGCGGCGTACTCCGGGCAGCAGACGCAGCACTTGGTCGAGCCGGGCGGGAAAAGGTCCTGAGTCTGAACGCCCAGTTCGGCGAATCTTTCAGCCGACGGAACTTTGCACGTATCGAAGACGACGCCCGGGCCGAGTTTAATATCCGTACCTCGACCGGCCATGTTCGTTGCGATCGTTACGTTTCCGACCATCGTTTTCGAACCGCGCTTGAGCGGGCTTTGCCTGCCCGCCAGCATGACGATTTCGGCCTCGCGTGCGGCGTTCTCAGGGCGGGCGTTCAGAACCTCGTGCGCGATGCCATAGGTCCGCGTCAGCATCTCGCTGAGCAGGTCGGACTTCTCGATGCTCGTCGTGCCGACCAGCACGGGGCGGCCCGCCTTCGAGCAGGCGTTAATCTCCTCGACAAGCGCATTGTATTTTTCCTCCACGGTCCCGTAAATGCGATCGTCGTAATCAATGCGGTTGACGGGGCGGTGCGTCGGGACGGAGATTACGTCGAGTTTGTAAATCTTCATGAACTCTTCGGCCTCGGTCATCGCCGTGCCCGTCATGCCGGCAAGTTTATCATAGAGTCTGAAGAAGTTCTGAAGCGTGATGGTCGCGAGTGTCTGGTTTTCCTCCTTTATGGTTACACATTCCTTTGCCTCGACTGCCTGATGCAGCCCATCGGACCATTGCCGCCCTTCCATCAGGCGTCCGGTGAACTCATCGACGATTATGACCTCGCCGTTGCGGACGACGTAATCCTTGTCTCGCTCATAGACGACATGCGCCCGAAGCGACTGGTCGAGCAGGTGAGGCCATTCCATGTTCGCCCCGACGTAGAAACTTCCGACTCCGGCGACCTCCTGTGCGGCGCTGACGCCCTCGTGAGTCAGGTGGGCGGCTTTCCTGTCCCGTTCGACTTCGTAGTACTTCGTCAGGCCGGCGACTTCATCCTCCGCCTCGGAAAGGTCCGCCTGAGCCTTCTCCAGTTTCCCGGCGACCGATTTTTTCTTTTCTCCGTCGGTTTTGGACAGTTCGCCTCCGAGGGCCTTGGCGGACCTTTTAAGACCTTCGAGTCGCCCCTCTGCCTGTTTGTAAGACCGGTGGCGTTTGATTATTTCCCTGGTAACGGCGTCGGCCTTGCTGTAGCGCTGCACATCTCCAAATGCCGGACCCGAGATTATCAGCGGCGTCCGCGCCTCGTCGATCAGTATGCTGTCCACCTCGTCGATGATGGCGTAGTCGCGCGTCTTCTGGACCTGTTCCGCCGGCGACATCTTCATGTTGTCGCGGAGGTAATCGAAGCCGAACTCGCTGTTGGTGCCGTAGATGACATCGCAGGCGTACTGCTCCTGCCGCTCGGCGCTGTCCATCGGCTGAGTAATAGCGCCGACCCTCATGCCAAGTATCTCGAATATCGGCGAGGCAAAGTCGCAGTCGCGCTGGACAAGGTAATCGTTGACCGTAACGATATGGACCTTCTTACCGGCCAGGACCGCCATGTAAATAGCCGGGTAGCACGCGATGGTCTTTCCCTCGCCGGTGGCTTCTTCGGCGATAGTCCCTTCGTTGAGGACCTGCCCCGCGACCAACTGCACGTCGAACTGTCGGTGGTCCCGCGCCAGCCACGACGCCAGGCGAACGGCTGAGAACGCCTCCGGCTGAACGTCGTCGATGGATTCTCCTTCAGCCAGTCGGCGGCGAAAATCGGCGGTCTTGCCGGCCAGCCAGTCCCTGGCGACCAGCGGAACGACCTCCAGCGCCTTGGCTGAACGGAGAAGTTCATCCGCGCCGGCCACGCCGGTCATCGACTCGGCCGCCTGACGAACGAGGGCAAAATACTCCTCTTCGAGCCTCTGCCCCGCAGCATTGATGCGATCGCGGACAACGACCATCCGCGCGCGGACCAGCCGCTCGTTCCGGGAACCGCCAAGCAACTTGACAAACATTTTGCCTATCGTCGAAAACATCAGCGTCCATTTCGTCCAAAGAGCATCTTCAATTCCGCACAGTATCGCATTTTGTATCCAACGGCGTCAAGCAATGCGGGAGATACACGGGATAATAAAACGAATTTATCTCTTTACGCAGAACCGCACTGCGTTACTATATGAGGATATAAGCACACAGTAACACAATCTCTGTTTTTCCTGTGATTTGACATGGACGCTGCTGTCAGAAAACTGTACGAGCGCAAGGCCGAGATAATAGCCGCAGCCGGACATCCGATACGGTTGGCGATAATCGACTTCCTGAAGGACGGCGAGCAATGCGTCTGCGACATAGCCGAGTACGTAGCCGCTGAGCGGTCGAACGTCTCCCGTCACCTGGCGGTGCTGCTGAAGGCCGGTATCGTCGAACACCGCAAGACAGGCCTGAAAATGCTCTACCGCCTCAAGACGCCCTGCATTCTGGATTTCATGGAGTGCGTTACAAGCGTACTCCGTGACCAGGCGCGTGAGAACCACGCCGTTTTGAAGAACCTGTGATGATTTCTGTCCGGGCACATCAGGTAGAAACGATGTGTACGAAAGGGAAAAGAGAACTGATAAATGAAAGTCAGACCCGATTTTCAGAAAGTCTTCGACAAGGCGCTGGCAGGAGGGGAAATCTCTCGCCGGGAAGCGGTGGAACTGATGAAAATTGATGAAAACTCCGACGAGATGTACGCCCTTGCGTCGGCGGCAAACACGTTGACCAGACGGCAATTCGGCGACAGAGGCGAGGTTTACGCCCAAGTTGGCATAAACCTTTGGCCCTGTCCCAAGAGCTGCGCCTTTTGTTCTTTTGGTGAAAAATGGAACGTGATCAAGTCGCGCATGGAGTTCAGTCTCGAGGAGGTCGTTCTCAGAGCAAAGGCATTTGAAGACGCCGGTGCGAACGCCATCTTCTTGATGACGACCGCAGACTATCCGTATGACCGCTACATCGAAATCGCAAGAACCGTGCGGAAAGCCATTTCACCGGATATGCCGATGGTCGCCAATTTGGGTGACTTTGGTTCAGAGCAGGCCGCCGAGCTGCTGGACGCAGGGTTCCAGGGCGCATACCACGTGCACCGGCTGCGCGAAGGCAGGGATACCGAGATAGGCCCTGAAGATAGACTGAGGACGCTCGAAGCCATAAGAGATTCCGGCCTGGCGCTCGGCTACTGCGTCGAACCCATCGGGCCGGAACATTCCCCCGAAGAGTTGGTCGAAGAGATGTTTCGTGGGAAGGAATACGGTGCAGTCAACCACGCATCTATGTGGCGGGTTCCCGTTGAAGGCGTTCCACTTGCGGGACTTGGAAAAATATCCGGAATGAACCTGGCAAGGGCCGTCGCCGTTACAAGGATAGTGGCCGGAGACTCCATCAAAGCGATGGGTGTTCACGAACCAAGAGTGCTGTCTCTGCGGGCAGTAGCCAATCAGATTTACGCCGAAACGGGTCCTAACCCCAGGGACACAATTGAGGATACGTCGAAAGGCATAGGTTTTCCCGTAAAAGCGTGCAAGAACTTGTTGATGGAAGCGGGCTACACGCCTCTGGAAGGACCCACGAAAGTGTTTGGGAATCGTCTTTGAACAAGGCGGTTCTGAAGAACCTGTAAACGTTGGAAAGCAACAAACATGTCCAACTGGAAATCCGAGTGGAAAAAACTCGCTGTAATTCTCGCTGTGTTCGCGGGATGTTTTTACCTGCCCGTCGGCAGCGCGCGATTCAGCGGCTCGGTGATAGAAGCCCTTCGCCTGGTCAAATGGTACGCACGCGAGCACGTCCTTCTTTGTCTGATACCGGCCTTTTTTATCGCCGGGGCGATCGCCGTATTCGTCAGCCAGGCCTCCGTGATGAAATACCTGGGCGCAAAGGCCAACAAGGTCCTTGCCTACGGTGTGGCGAGCGTTTCGGGAAGTATCCTGGCGGTTTGTTCCTGCACGGTGCTGCCGCTGTTCGCGGGGATTTATCGGATGGGCGCAGGGCTTGGACCGGCGACGGCTTTCCTCTACTCAGGCCCAGCCATTAACGTCCTTGCCATCATCCTTACCGCACGAGTGCTGGGCCTGGAAATAGGAATTGCCCGCGCCGTCGGAGCCGTCGTTTTCAGTATCGTCATAGGCCTGCTGATGCACCTGATATTCCGCAAGGAAGAACTTCAAAAGGCGAACAACCAGACGGCGATGCCCGTTCCGGAAGTCTCCCGACCTCTGTGGAAAAACGCAGCCTTCTTCACGGCAATGGTGGGCATTTTGATATTCGCCAACTGGGCCAGAAGCGGCGATGTACGCGCGGTGTTTCTGTGCTGCCCCGGCGGGCTGAGCACCTATAAGGTCGAAGGAAAGATTCTCGCAAAAAACGAAGAAGCCCTTACGATTCTTGATACCTCCGGACAGGAACACAAGATACCAACCGGGCAACTCAAACAAATCCAGGATGTTCCGAAGAAAAACCTCTACGAGTGGACATATCGGGTCAGATGGATCATTGTGGCTGGGCTTCTGATGGTTTTCGCGTTTATGGTAATGCGATGGTTCAGGCGAGGCGAGGTAGTCGAATGGTTCGGTTCGACGTGGGGCTTCGCCAAGCAGATCCTGCCGCTGCTTTTCTTCGGTGTCCTTATTGCTGGCTTTCTGCTTGGCCGGCCCGGACATGAAGGGGTCATTCCTTCGCGGTGGGTCGATTGGGCCGTCGGGGGCAATTCAGTCCGATCCAACCTGTTCGCATCGTTGGCAGGGGCGTTCATGTACTTCGCGACGCTGACGGAGGTTCCGATTATTC
>CAYUYD010000117.1:0-7295 GCA_964449105.1 uncultured Planctomycetaceae bacterium
GCGGAACGTCCCGCCGGGAAGGTCAATAAAGAGAGCGGGATTATAGGGATTTTAATCTTGCTGGAAGAAAAAGAAGAAAAAAAAGAAAGAGAGCGGGATTACAGGGATTTTAAGATTACAGGGATTTTTCTTTTGTTATTTTAAAATCCAGTAATCCCTAAAATCCTGCTATCTTTGTTTCCGTAGAGGCCGAAGTTTATTTTGCCATTCAGCGGAACGTCCCGCCGGGAAGGTCAATAATACCGGGATCAATAGCGGTGTTTTTTCTGTTCGCCTTACGATTTCGTAACAGGATTTTCCTTTTCCCATTCCTTACGCTGCCCCTCAAGCCGTTTCAGGAGTTCGTCCATCGCCTTTGCCGCCTCACCGTCGAGGACTTTTCGCAGGGCGTCGAGGCGCTTGAGCATCTTCATATCCCAACCGAGGTACTCGTGCAGGCGCATTTTGCCGCTGTTGACTTGCATCGAATAAATCGGCCCGCGCGGCCGCCGGTCGATTAATACATTGGTAATGTCAAACGCCCTGTTGAGGAAACCGTCGTTAGCAAGATGCTCAATGATCTTTTCAGCCTGTTTTTGGGAAATGATGACATAATCGCTACCCGGCGCGGCTTTGACCAATGCTGTAGGCACACTCAAAACAAGGCTGCGGTACAAGAGCTTGTCCTGCGGGCCGTTGTAACCCAAGGCGAGTTTGAAAGAATCTATGCCGGCCTTGAGTTTCCTGACGCGCTCGGCTGTGGGGTCGGCCTTGACATCCACGGTCAGGGTGAATGTTTCGGCAGGCGGGTTGTCCTTTTCCCAGCCCCTCTTGTATTCCAGCGTCAGTTTGGACGTTCCCGTTTTCCTAGCGCCGAAGGTAAAGATGTATTTCCCGCCGACACCGACCTTCTGCGCGATAATCCTCCCGACTCTGCCGGGAACACGCCGGGAAGGTTGGTCCGAAACATATTTTACCTCGCCAACCTGCCCAAGCGCATCGCCTTCGATTTTTCCGGCCCCCCATGAATAGCCTGTCGTCGGATTGCCCTTCAGGCAGATGACAATTTCCTGCCCGACAAAGGCAGAGACCGTCTTGTCATCGTGTGATTCGTCCAGTTCCAGCAGGGCGAGGTAGTCCGGGACGGATTTCTCCGGCGACGGTAGTTCCTTGCCGGCTCTGTTCGCAATTGGTATCTCCGGCGGCGCCCAGCCATGGAAACCCCAGCGAGTCGGAGGGTTGCCTACCCAGAGTAATCGGCCCCAGGGCGTCTTGTAATAGTCGTTGATCTTAATCCCCTTCGGTTGAGGCACTTTCTTTCCGTCGAAGAAGAGCCTTCCGTAACTCCCCTCACTGCGTGAGCCTTTGGCGAGAATCTGATACTCGTATTTCCACTTCCCGGATGTGTACGTACCGGACTTTTTCGTGTCGATCCTGACCGGCGGAACGGTGGGGGCGGGCTTGACCGGCGCGGGCTTGGCGCCTTTCAGCGGCGCTCGGCAGTGCTCGCACTGGCCTAGTTTGGCGGAGCATTTCTTACACAACTTGAACGCCCCGCTGCCGGTAGGCCCGCCGCACTCGACGCATTCGCCGACGGACATAATGTATGCCCCGTCTTTGCACTTTTCGCACAGTTCAGCCCCGGCTGGTGCGGCAAGAACCAGCACGGCCAACACACCCAATCCAATTGCTATTCGTTTCATAGTTCTGCTCCTTTCGTTATCCGGCACGCAACAATCCCTGCAATACCTGATTAGACGCCTCGGTTGCTAAAAAGTTCCACGAATTTCACGAATGTTTCTCTGGGAAAATAAATAAATTCGCGTAATTCGTTTCAATTCGTGAAATTCGTGGACTCTTTTCGTCCGACGGGAAAACATATCGTAGTGTTACTAAAGAGGGAGACCTGAGAGACAAATGGGGGCAAACCGGAGGGCCACTGTATGCGTTACTGGCTCGGCAGACCGTTGTTGATGCTGGCTGGGATTCTGCTCTTACTTGGCGGGATTTCCGTTTATTGGCTTAAATCAGGCCCGTCGCCGGCGGGGGCGGACGACAATTCATCTGCCCGTACAGCCTACCACAGGCAGGTCGAGCGGGTCATGGACGACGTGGAAAAGGGGCGATAAGAAATCAGCGGTCAGCATTCAGCAATCAAATAGCCTGCCGAAATGACCGATTGGGCGGAAAATGCGGGTTGGCCCGCCGACGGGCTTGTCCGTAACCTGCCGCCTTCAAGGCACTTGCATTCCTGGCCCGGCCTTTGCACACTCTTGTAAAGAGCAATCAGCGGTCAGCTATCAGCAAAAGACAAAACAACGAAGTATGCACCTGACTGCTGAAGGCTGATCGCTGAACGCTATTTCAGGAGCGTGCAATGCGTCTGGACAGGTTGACAGTCAAGGCCCAGGAGGCGATTTCGGCGGCGCAGGGGGCTGCGTCCGACCGCGGAAACGCAGCCATCGGCCCGCTGCATCTTTTGTATGCGCTGATAAGCCAGGAAGGCGGAATCGTCGCTCCGCTTCTGGAGAAGGTCGGCGTCCGCGCCGACCGCGCGAGCGAAGTAACCCAGGCGGAAATGTCCCGCCTGCCCACCCAGTCCGCACAGGCCGGTATGGGCATGGAACCGGCCCTCAACGAGATACTCAACCGCGCCGAGCAAGAGGCGAAAAAACTCGGCGACGAATACACCTCGGCTGAACACTTTCTCCTTGCCCTGGCCGAGATTGACTCGCCTGTGAAGGAAGTCCTCTCGACGCTGGGCGCAAGCCGAGACCGGATACTGGCGGCCATGAAGGACATCCGCGGTTCGCAGCGGGTTACCGACGCGACGCCGGAAGACAAGTACCAGGCGCTTCAGCGCTACGGGATCGACCTGGTGGAGATGGCCCGCGCGGGCAAACTCGACCCGGTCATCGGGCGCGACGACGAAATCCGCCGGTGCATGCAGGTCCTCTCCCGCCGGACGAAGAACAACCCCGTCCTTATCGGTTCGCCGGGCGTCGGAAAGACCGCCATCGTCGAAGGTCTGGCACAGCGAATCGTCAACGGCGACGTGCCGACGGGACTGGCGGGAAAAACCGTCATCGCACTGGATATGGCCGCTCTGCTGGCAGGGGCGAAGTTCCGAGGCGAGTTCGAGGACCGCCTCAAAGCCGTTATAAAGGAAGTCGTCGATGCCGACGGGCAGATAATCCTCTTCATCGACGAGCTGCACACCGTCGTCGGAGCAGGCGCCGCAGAAGGCGCAATCTCCGCGGGAAACATCATCAAACCGGCATTGGCGCGAGGGCAACTCCGCTGCATCGGCGCCACCACTATCGACGAGTACCGCAAGCACGTCGAAAAGGACGCTGCTCTCGAACGGCGCTTCCAGCCGATACTCATCGGCGAACCGGACACCGAAGAGACAATCGCCATACTCCGAGGCCTGAAGGAACGATACGAAACCCACCACGGCGTGCGAATCACCGATGCAGCCCTTGTGGCCGCGGCGACAATGAGCCGCAGATACATCACCGACCGCTTCCTGCCGGACAAGGCCATCGACCTGATGGACAAAGCCGCCAGCCGGCTGCGAATCGAGAACGATTCCATGCCGGCGGAACTGGACGAACTCCATCGGCGGGTTATGCAGCTTCAGATCGAGCGCGAGGCCTTGCGGAAGGAACCCGACGCCGCATCGAAGGAGCGTCTGGCGACGCTGGAGAAACAACTGGCCGGGATGGAGGAGCGGGACCGCGCCCTGACCGCCCGGTGGGAGGGCGAGCGAAAGGTCCTCGCCGAGGCAAAGTCCGCCCGCGAAGCAATACAGGCGAAGCAGACCGAACTGGACCAGGCCCAGCGAGCGGGCGACCTGGAAAAGGCCGCACGTATCCAGTACGGCGAACTTCTCGAGTTGAAAAAGCAGGCGGAAGAGGCCGAAAAACGCCTCGCCGAACTGCACTCCGCCGGCGGCGGAAGCGCGCTTGTCCGCGAAGAAGTTACGCCCGACGAAATCGCCGAGGTCGTCGCCCGATGGACGCACATACCCGTCGCCCGGCTGATAGAGGCCGAACGCGACAAACTGCTGAAGATGGAAGACCGCATGCGCGAGCGCGTCGTCGGGCAGGATTCAGCCCTCCGCGCCGTCGCCAACGCAGTCCGCCGAAGCCGGGCCGAACTGTCCGACCCGCGCAGACCCATCGGCTCGTTCCTGTTCCTGGGGCCGACCGGCGTGGGGAAGACCGAGTTGTGCAAGACGCTGGCCGAACTGCTCTTCGACACCGAAGAGGCAATGATTCGCATCGACATGAGCGAGTTCATGGAGCGACACGCGGTCGCCCGGCTAATCGGCGCGCCGCCCGGATACGTCGGTTACGAAGAGGGAGGCCGGCTGACCGAAGCCGTCCGCCGCAGGCCTTACAGCGTCATACTGTTCGATGAAATCGAAAAGGCGCACCCCGACGTCTTCAACGTCCTGCTCCAGGTGCTCGACGACGGGCGGCTGACCGATGGGCAGGGCCGCACCGTCGATTTCAAGAACACCATAATCGCAATGACCTCCAACATCGCTTCTGCCGTCGTTCAGGAACTGGCCGACAGGCAGGCCGAAGAGTGGGAGATCGACGCCCGGCTGACCGATGCGCTCAAGCAGCATTTCAGGCCTGAGTTTCTCAACCGCATCGACGAGACGATTATTTTCCACACGCTGAGCAAGGAGAACATCGCCGCGATAGTGGGCATCCAGACAGGCCACCTTGCCGGGCGACTCTCCGAGCGAAAAATAACGCTGAAACTGACCGATGACGCCCGAAGCCTGCTGGCCGAACTTGGCTGGGACCCATCCTTCGGCGCACGCCCGCTGAAGCGCATCATCCAGCAGAAACTCGAAAACCCCCTCGCCCAAAAAATCCTCTCCGGCGACATCCACGACGGCGACACTGTTACCGTCTCGGCTGCGGGGAAAAGTTTTACGTTTGAAGTGGAATAGCCGCGAACAACGCGAACAGAAACAAACAAAAGTCCACGAATTGTACGGAAACTGCGGTCACCTTTATACCTTGAAACAGACGACATTCAGTTTCATGGGTTTGTACTTCGGAATCACCTTAAACGTTTTGCATTTTGGGCTTGAAAAGGAGAACAACGAAGATAGCCGGACAAAATCAAGGTATCTAACCAAATCATGTTTAGACGGAAACATGGGCGCGATTTTTGAATAATTTAAGAGACAAACCAAACCCAAGAGCGCCGAATTCCAAGACAGGCTCGTGGAATCTAGGCTTAAGTCTTCCCCTTCGTGGACATATTTGTTCCTTGCCTTAAATATATCATCAATGCCATACTTGTCCGCAACGTTAGCGCCAACAAGTGCTTCCACACGGTTCTGTACCACTTTGAATTTATCGTTCCCTTCGGAAACAAGGAGTTCCATTCCCGTCACTCCTGCGAGGATCTGAGATGAAGGAAGGGAAACATGCGTACCAATCGACAGGCGGATTGCTGACTGAACAATTGCTTTTGTGAGTGAGTCGCCAAGACGAGGTTTCGTGGGTATCAGAACCTCTGCCAGCCATTTCGAAGGCTTCCTGTTAAATTTGCCAGATAAACGATTTCTGGTTAACTTCAGGATATTTCCTTTTTGGGGCTTTGAACTTAAGGTCAAACCCTTTGCCTTGCTTGTCATGCTGCAAGATCGATCTTTGACATTCAACACAAGACACTTTCTGCCCGCTTGGTAACGATGCTCTGCTAGGCTAAATGATGTCCGTCCTTCGGCGAGGAACGACAAACCGATCAGAGCCGCAAGTTGATGGGCCCTCTTTGATGCATCTTCTTCAATGGCACTCTCTTTATCGTAGCGGTCATGGTCAATCATTTTGGATGGTAAACGGAAAGTCCTGCGTACTGCCAAAAACGAATATACGTTCTCCTTAACACTCGATGTGGTAAACATCTCAGCAATATACGATCTCCCTTTGAGAATCTTCATCAAGTGCCTCTTTGAAATTATTGTAGCGTCCTCAAACATAGGACTGTCAAGGTCATCTTCTTTATCTGTAATTTCCAATCCAAACACAGGATATAGAAACCACAGCGTTGTTGGGCTTGTCTTCTTCTTTGACATTTCACCCTCGATTATCGTTTGTGTAAATCTGTCCTGAATTGAACGATCATATAGTTAGTAGTCTTAAATCAATAAAAGGTACGTCATCGGCCCGAAAGGCCTCGACGCAGCCTACAACTTTATCACAACGCCGACAATCAGAAGCCCCACACAGGCAATTGAGAAAAGCAGGTTGATCAAGACAGGCCAATTCGGAACAAGGTCCGGGTTGTAGTCCACAGGTACTGATGCGAGTCGCTGTTTAATTTCATCTTCTGAGTATCCCTCCGAACGCATGTTCCGTAGGAGGTTCTCGCGCCAATAGACTTCAGCCCGTAAGGCGCAATTGGAGACCACGCCCAAACTCCAGAAAACCCCCAACGCGGCAATTACGGACAAGCCAAACAGCCACCAACTACCCCAAAACAGGATGCAGGCCACGACTCCAGCGAGAAAACTACCCCACGCCCTTTTTCGCATTTGCTAGTCCCTTCTTTCGCGATTACCCTTTAGTTCCAAGAACGTCATACTTTAGTTGCGTCGAATGGTCGGGGCAAGGGTAGTTTTTAGTCCCCGGAGTTCATAGGGCGGGCCAACTGGCCTGCGGAATTCGCTACTCTTGGTTAGAAAGGCGTTAGCATGTTGGTTGCGGGAATAATTCTTCTATTGTTATCTTGCATCATCATGGGGTGGTTATTTATGTTCGATAACAGACCAAGAGTAACACACCCTCTGCTTGCGAGAACACCCGTTACCCGCTTGGCTGCCCTTCTTCTTGCTGCCGCAGCTGTACTTCTTTTGTTCTTCGTCAAATGGTACGCGGGACTAATCGGAATAGCCGGGCATGTTCTCGGGGCCAACATATTCGCTGTGATTGGGAACGCTATTTATCGGGCGGCGGGTGGTCGGGGCAAGAGTAGTGTTTAGTCCCCGAATTTTGCGCGGTGGGTCAGGAGACCCGCCGCGCGGAGATTCACCGTCCGTTCCTTTCGTCGTAAATCGTGACCATGAGGTTTTTCCGGCCTCGGCGGTTATTCGTCGCCGGCCTGTGCGGTTTTCAATGCTCGCTCAATCTTCCTGCCTGCCGGCAGGCAGGGGCGATAGTGGCAGTGTCGGCGAGTGGTCTTTCCCTTTTCGATCCGGTTCAAGGTTTCCGGCCTAATGGCGGCGCGTCGGGCAAGTTCGGCCTGTGTCAATCCTGCCCGCCGACGGGCCTTGATGATCTTCC